>NZ_VMLP01000008.1:0-180538 GCF_013276755.1 Streptococcus sp. 5004
TAAACTATGAGCCTTTTGTACCATATTTTTCTCCTTTCGCTTTACAATTAGCTTGAACACCTTTATTGTATCGCGTTCGGAGTTTTTTTGGTATAACCTTCGACGCGCACCCGCATAGCGGGTGGTTTTTTTGTCTCGCACCTAACGGAGCGAGACGGACTAATAGTCACATAATAAAACGCATACTATCAAGGTTCAAACACCTGATACTATGCGTTTTTCTTATTTGAAAGACTTTTATCCAGATTTCTTTACTTAATCTTCTTGATACTTTGACTAAGAATAAATCCTACAATCATCCCTACCATATTTTGCATGAAATTTGGTAGGATTTCTGGTAGGGCTGCAGCCCAGCCATTCATCAATGTAGAACCCAAGGCGTAACCCCCTACCATGGCAATCGTTGCTAAGATAAGGCCTAACCACTGAGTTTTTCCTTTAAATCCTGCGAAAAATCCCTGCAAGCCATGGTTGACCAAACTAAAGAACATCCACTGAGGATAGCCTGATAAGAGGTCAATCAAGAAACCTGCCAGTCCTCCGACTACAGCCCCTTCACGACTACCAAAGTAGAAGGCCGTAAAGAAGACACCCGCATCTAAAAGAGTTAGAATGCCTGTCGGTGTTGGAATTTTTAAGAAATAGCCTAGGACCACAGAGAGGGCGGTTAATAGGGATACAAGGGCGATTTTAGTTGTTTTGGTTTGCTTCATATTGTCTTACTCCATACTGATCTGCTTGTGCAATGGCACGATAAACGAAAGCCTTAGAGCTTTCTACTGCTGGTAAAAGTTCATCACCTTTAACCAAGTGACTGGCAATGCTAGAGGCAAAGGTACAACCTGCACCAGCATTTTGCCCTTGAATGACAGGATTTTCTAGGACTGTAAAGGTTTGTCCGTCATAAAAGACATCTACAGCCTTGTCCTGACTAAGGCGATTGCCTCCCTTGATAATGACTGCTGGCGCGCCTAATTCATGCAATTTCTGCGCTGCAGCTTTCATATCTTCCAAGGTTTTAATTTCCTGATCAGCTAATAATTCTGCTTCAGGAAGATTAGGCGTAATCACACTGACATGAGGGAAAAAGCGAATCAACTCTTGGCAGAGTTCACTAACTGCTACGTCATGCGTTTCCTTGCAGACCAATACAGGATCCAGAACCACAGGCACTCCTGGGCGTTGCTTGATAAAATCCAATGCCTTCTCAGCTACACTGACAGTTGGTAGAAGACCAATCTTAATCCCTGCAAATTCCACATCACGCAAGCTATCTAATTCATATTGAAAAATGGTATCGTCAGTTGGAAAGACCTCAAATCCTTTTTCTGTCAAGGTTGTCAAGCAAGTTACTGCTACAAAGCCATGCAAGCCGTTCAAGGTATAGGTCGCCAAATCAGCGGACAATCCACCACCACTAAAAATATCATTTCCTGAAAGTGCTAAAATACGATTATTCTTCATAACGAATCTCCTTTAAATATAAACCATTTGGTGCTGCAGTGGGACCTGCAAGTTGCCTGTTCTTTTTCTCCAAAATCAGGTCAATCTGCTCTACTGGCATTCGATTATTTCCGATTTTGAGCAGTGTCCCCACCATATTGCGAATCTGCTTATACAAGAAACCATTTCCTGAAAAGGTAAAGGTCAAAAACTGGCCTGTCTCATCAACCCTGAGACTAGCTTCTGTGATGGTGCGAACCTTGTCCTCTACGCTGGTCCCAGATGCTGTAAAGCCTGTGAAATCGTGGGTTCCTTCTAGCCTTTTGACGGCCTCCTGCATCCTCTCCACATCGAGTGGGTAGGGGAAGTGAGTGGCATAGTGACGGCGCATCGGATTTTTGGGACGGCCCCTATCCACGATAAACTCATAGGTCTTGCTGTGCTTGGCATAACGGCAATGAAAATTATCCGCCACAAGCTCAATCGAAACCACATCGATATCTTCAGGAGACTGGGTATCCAAGGCAAAACGGAGCTTCTCCTCATCCATCTGATAGGGCAGGTCAAAATGAATCACCTGTCCCAAAGCATGAACCCCACTATCTGTCCTACCAGCACCGTGAACAGTAATGGCTTGCCCTTTATTTAACCTGGTCAAGGTTTTTTCAATTTCTTCCTGAACGCTACGCGCATGAGGCTGGCGCTGAAAACCAGAAAAGGCATAACCATCATAGGAAATAGTTGCTTTGTATCTCGTCATAACTTCTATTTTATCAAGAAATTAGTCTCGTAACAAGCTAGAAAATTTATAATTGTCTGGGTACAAAATTCACAAAAAGAAAAACTTAGGAAACCAATCCTAAGCTCTCTTGTGAAGTAGGTACATGACAAAGATAGAGGTTACAATCAACCAAGATCCTAAGATAGCAAAGACCAACATCCCATTGTGAGTTAGTAAGCCAATTGCACCTAGAACAAATGGGGTCGTAAAGGCTCCGAAACTACAGCCTAATACAGCAAATGAAGTTGCTTGATTGAGGAGTTTAGCTGGAATTCGTTCAGAGACAAGTTGAAAGACCGTCGTCAAGGCTACACTGTAGGCAAAACCAGCCAGAATGCTTCCTGCCACTACCACCCACAAGGATGGAGACAAGGCAATCACGATTTGCCCTAAGCCGAAGGTAATACCAGACCAGAGGAGCAATTTTTCCTTAAAGATAGAAATCAAGAAAGAAAAACTCACCCCAGCCACAATCCCGATCAACTGCATGACACTAAGAACAAAACTAGATAACTGGGCATCTCCAAGTCCTCTTTCCACCATCAAACTTGGAATACGGATGGTAATAGCCGTATTGGTACAAACTACAACTGCCGCTTCTATAGCTAGGATAAAAATCAAGCCTTTCATTTCCCCAGTTAAACGACTTGCTTCCTTCTCCTTTTTCTTGACTGCTTTCTTTTCTTTGCCATAAGGGACAAAGAGTAGATATAGGATCAGCACCAAAAATCCAGCACTATAGGCTAGGAAGGTAGCTGTCCAACCAAAGGCCAACAATTGGCCGACTGCCAAAGTAATGAGAGAAGCCCCAACGACCTCTGCAGAACCGCGTAATCCTAGCATCTGAATTCGGGTTTTTCCTTGATAGCGTTCACTGATAATAGAAATAGCCTTGGCATTGATCATCCCAACTCCCAAACCAAAAAGAATCCGTGTCCCAAAGACAAAGGGATAGGCTTGATACCAAAAGGGAGCTGTTCCACTTAGTGATAAAATCAACAAGCCCAAACTAATCTGTAAGCGCTCAGGAAATATTTTTTCTAAGAAACCATTTAGCAGTAACATCATCATGATTCCAAAGGAAGGCAAGCTCGCCAAGAGCTCAATTTGTTCCTTAGGATAACCTTGATAATAGTCAAACATGGCTGGCAGGGCACTCGAGATGGAAAAGGAGGTAATCAAAACGAGGGAGAGAGCCAAAATACTGGCCCGTTCTAAAAATTGTTTCATGAAATCTCTTTCTATATTTCTCTTAATCTTCTACTTTTTTGATCGTTATCAAACAAGCAAGAAAAGAAGAAGTCCCATTGGTATACAGACTCCTTCTTAAACTCGAAAATGAATCCCTTGTGTCTTAGGATGACTTTCTCTTGATTTGCTTAATAAAGTAGAAGATAAATCCTGCTACCATATAGGCAACAAAGATAATCAGACACCACTTAAACACAACATCCCAACCCTTGTTCACATTCAAAAAGAAGTAAGGGAAAGGATTATCCTTGGCATTTGGAATATTGAGTTTTAAAACCAAGCCATTAAAAAGAGCAAACATCATATACAGCAAGGGTAAAATGGTCCACACAATTGGATCCCAAATCTTGTATTGACCCTGTTTGTCAAAAAAGAGGGTATCTGCGAAAAACCAGAGGGGAACGATATAGTGGCAAAGGAAATTTTCTAGGGTATAGAAATTAGTCGCAATAGGCGCTAAGAGGAAATGGTAAATCACACAGGTAATCATGATACTCATGGTGACTCCACCTTTTAAGCGCAAGAGACTTGGTCTTTGCCAGTTTTCACCTACACGGCTCATAACCTTTAGAAGATAAAGGGTAAAAATAGTTACCAAGAGGTTGGACAGAACCGTGTAATAGAGAAGCATCCCAAAACCACCATGCTTGGTAATTTCAAGGTAAACTCCCGTAAAAGCCGCTAGAAACAAGAAGATACGGCTATAAAATACAAGTTTATAGTGTTTTGACATGTTTAAATTTTCTTCACAAACTCTGATTTGAGTTTCATGGCACCGAAGCCATCAATCTTACAGTCGATATTGTGGTCGCCTTCTACGATGCGAATATTTTTCACGCGCGTCCCTTGTTTCAAATCTTTTGGCGCACCTTTTACCTTCAAGTCCTTGATGAGAGTTACTGTATCACCGTCAGCCAATTTATTTCCATTGGCATCGATAGCAACAAGACCCTCTTCTACATCTGCAACTTCAGCAGGATTCCACTCATAAGCACACTCTGGGCAAACCAGTAGGGCACCGTCTTCGTAGACATACTCTGAGTTACATTTTGGGCAATTTGGTAGGTTGTTCATGGTTTCTCCTTATCATCATTCGCTATTCTTTGAAAATCAAAATTCTCGAACAGCAACTATTATACCCTAAAATCAGCATTTTGACAAATTTAGAAAAAAACCGATATCTATCTATCGGCTTTTCTACATTTACATTCTTTTTTTAGCTTCTGCTTTGATTTTTTCAACTACTTCTTGAATGTTCAAACCAGTTGTATCAAGGTAGACAGCATCCTCTGCTTGTTTGAGAGGCGAAGTCTCACGATGACTATCCTTGTAGTCACGCGCAGCAATTTCCTCTTTTAGAGTTTCAAGGTCTGTTTCAATTCCCTTGGCAACATTTTCCTTGTAACGACGCTCTGCTCTCTCATCGACTGAAGCTACTAGGAAGATTTTTAATTCTGCTTGTGGCAATACAACAGTCCCAATATCGCGACCGTCCATGACAATCCCACCTTGCTGGGCAATTTCTTGTTGGAGGGAAACTAGTTTCTCACGCACTTGAGGAATTGCCGCAATAGCAGAAACATGATTGGTCACCTCATTTTCACGGATAGGGTGGGTAATATCCACATCCCCTACAAAGACAAGCTGTTCTCCAGTTTCTGAACGTCCAAAACTGATTGGATGCTGGTCCAACAAGGCTAGAAGGGCTTCGACTTCTTCTACTCCTAACTGGTTTTGGAGAGCCATGTAGGTCGTTGCACGATACATGGCACCTGTATCTAGGTAGGTGTATCCAAAGTCCTTGGCAATAATTTTTGCGACCGTACTCTTACCACTTGAAGCAGGACCGTCAATAGCAATTTGAATTGTTTTCATATCGGCTCCTATTTTATTTTTATAACATCACCTGGATTAGCAAACCAAGATCCTGTAGCCATGTGCCCAGGATTTAAGGCCTCTAACTGAGCAATGGAGATTCCTGCACGAGCGGCAATGGCTGCTTCCCCTTCTCCAGCTAAGACTTTTGTCGTCCCTTCTGGATCTGTAGCTTCCTCCGAGTGTTCAGAAGAAGATTCTGAACTCTGCTCAGGCTGGGAACTGCTTGAAGATGAGACTTGTACTACACTTGTATCAGAATCATGAAAATCTTTCAAGGCTGCTGTGCGATTACTCCCACCCGATGATAGATAGATGAGAACAATAATCATCACTACCACAATTACAAAGAAAATACTAGCTAAGATCGTCAAGACACGATTGGCCACTACATCTCTGCCTTGAGTTCTCTTACGACGCTCTGCTCTTGATTCTTCTTGATCATAAATATCTTCTTGCCACGGTTCTTTTTCCATACCCTACTCCTTGTTTTTTTTTACGTTTCTTATTACAATATAAATATGAACATGAAAATCACACTTATACCTGAACGATGTATCGCCTGTGGGCTTTGCCAAACTTATTCTGATTTATTTGATTACCACGATAATGGAATCGTGCGTTTTTACGATGACCCTGACCAACTAGAAAAAGAAATTTCTCCTAGCCAGGATGTCTTAGAGGCTGTTAAAAATTGCCCAACTCGCGCCCTGATTAGCAATCAGGAAGCCTAAATCAATAGCGATAATCCACTTCCTCTAGTTTAGCACATTTCCATGTAAAATTATAGTCTTTTCACTTTATTTTTTTCTGTAAAATCAGGAAGGTCACTTTTTTCTTTGATCAGATAAAGTGGTCTTTTTTTAGTCTCCAAATAAATTTTACTGATGTACTTGCCGAGAATCCCAATGGTCAAGAGTTGAATGCCTCCAAGAAAGAGAATGACAGCCATCAGAGAGGTCCAACCTGATGTCGGATTGCCCAAAATGAGGGTCCGAACCACAACAAAAAAGGTCATCAGTAGAGAAATAAAACAAGATAGGAGACCAGCTACAAAGGCTATAGTCAACGGGAAATCTGAAAAATTAACAATCCCTTCAATGGAGTAGAAAAAGAGTTGCCTAAAACTCCAACTGGTCTTGCCAGCCTTCCTTTCGACATTTGGATAGTCCAGATAGTGGGTTTTAAAGCCGACCCAGGCAAAAAGTCCCTTCGAAAAACGATTGGACTCAGTCAAGCTTAAAATGGCATCGACCACAGACCTTCTCATCATGCGAAAATCACGAACACCTGACGGCAGGGCTACTGGACTGATTTTTTTCATGAAGCCGTAAAAGAGATCAGCACAGAAACTGCGAAAGAAGGGTTCTCCCTCCCGACTGGTTCTGCGTGTTCCTACACAGTCTAAATCTGCATTCTGGTCTAGTAAGGCTTTCATCTCAAGCAACATACTAGGAGGATCTTGGAGATCTGCATCCATCACCACCACCAAATCTCCGGTTGCATATTGCAAGCCTGCATATAGAGCAGCTTCTTTGCCAAAATTTCGCGAGAAAGAAATATAATGAACTGCCGGATTTTGTTCTCGATAGGCCTTTAAGAGTCTCAAGGTCCCATCACTTGATCCATCATCGACAAAAACATACTCGATTTCTGTTTCCAAATCTGGAAGTAAAGCTTCCAAAGCCTGATAAAAAAGAGGAAGTACTTCCTCTTCGTTTAAACAGGGGACAATGATTGACATCACCATCTTAGTCTTCAAATCCATTTGGATGCTTGCTTTGCCAACGCCATGCGTCTTCACACATTTGGGTGATGTCGAATTCTGCTTCCCAGCCAAGTTCTGCTTTGGCTTTTGCAGGATCTGAATAGCATGCTGCAATATCACCTGGGCGACGGTCTACAATGCGGTAAGGAATCGGACGTCCCACTGCTTTTTCCATATTTTGGATAATTTCAAGAACTGAGTAGCCTTTACCTGTTCCAAGGTTATAAACGTTTAGACCTGAACCTTTTTGGATTTTTTTCAGAGCTGCGACGTGACCTTTGGCCAAATCGACGACGTGGATATAGTCACGAACACCCGTTCCGTCTTCCGTATCGTAATCGT
This sequence comes from Streptococcus sp. 5004, assembly GCF_013276755.1. GTDB lineage: Bacteria > Bacillota > Bacilli > Lactobacillales > Streptococcaceae > Streptococcus. The sequence continues at coordinate 7,461 of NZ_VMLP01000008.1, forward strand.
CTCCAAACACTTGCACTTGTTCTAGTTTTCCAACGGCTACTTGCGTCACATATGGCAAGAGATTGTTTGGAATACCATTTGGATTTTCTCCTAAATCACCACTCTCATGGGCTCCGATTGGGTTAAAGTAACGAAGCAAGACCACATTCCATTCTGAGTCTGCCTTGTAGATATCTGTCAAAATTTCCTCTAACATGAGTTTGGTACGACCGTATGGATTGGTCACTGAAAGTGGGAAATCTTCCAAGATGGGTACTGTGTGCGGATCTCCGTAAACTGTCGCAGAAGAACTGAAAATGATGTTTTTACAGTTGGCTTCTTCCATTACCTTCAAAAGACTAAGAGTTCCTGCTATATTGTTGTCATAATAGGCAAGAGGGATACGGGTAGATTCACCGACAGCCTTCAAGCCAGCGAAGTGAATGACCCCTGTTGGTTCTTCTTGCTTGAAAATATCTCTGAGGGTATCTGTATCACGAATATCTGCCTCATAGAAAGGCACTTCAACTCCTGTAATTCTTTCAACAACTTCTAAACTTTTTCGATTGCTGTTGACAAGGTTATCCACCACAACAACCTGATGACCTGCTTGGATTAACTCAATAACAGTGTGGGTTCCAATAAAACCTGCCCCACCCGTTACCAAAATCTTTTCTTGCATCTTCTTTCCTCGATTCTCGGATTATTTTTTCTTATTTTACCATTTTTGATAGGGAATGTCATTTGCCGTCCTAGAGGGATGGCTAAAATTTCAGTAAAATTCTTATTCACTTTTTACTCGTTTGACATAGTTTTCAATTGGATAGTTTTCAGGGTCCAAGGTCAACTCCTTGTCTTGGACCAGTTGAGCTAGATGGTAGCCAATGATAGGACCAGTTGTGAGCCCTGATGAACCTAGTCCACTAGCAGCATAGACACCTGCCAATTCTGGCACCTGCCCAAAGAAAGGTGAGAAATCACTGGTGTAGGCACGAATTCCCACTCGTTCACTTCTGGAAGTCGCTTCCGATAAAACAGGATAGTGAGGCAAAGTTGCTTCCTCCATTTGCTGGAGCAAGGCTTCATCTACCGTCAAATCAAATCCCATGTCATTTTCATGGGTGGCTCCTAAGGACAATTTCCCACCTGCAAAAGGAATCAAATCCCACTCCCCTTCTGGCATGACAACAGGGTAAGCTTCCATGTCTTGGGCAAGCTGATAATCTCGTAATTGCCCTTTTTGAGGACGGACATCCACAGTATAACCCAAGGGTTCTAACAAGTCCCCCAACCAAGCTCCCGTCGCCAAAATAACCTGATCAAACACCTCTTCGCCAATCTGATAACCTGATGCTAAAGGTGTCAGAGTCACTTTTTCTTTGACCAGCTTGACGTGACTGGCTTCCAGCAAACGAGTGACTAAGAGTTGTCCATCTACTCTCGCTCCACCAGAAGCATAGAGCAGGTGGTCAAATCCCTGCAAACCAGGGAATAATTCATTTGCTGATGTTTGATCCAGAATGGCTAATTGCCCTATCAAGGGAGATTCTTCTCTTCGCTGGAAGGCTAGTTGATAGAGTTCTTCCAACTTGGATTCATGTCTTTTCAAGAGAAAAACTCCCGAACGCTGGTAAAAGTCTATTTCTTGCCCTGACTTCTCTAAATCAGCTAATAAATCCACATAAAAATCAGCCCCCAAGCGTGCCATTTTGTACCAGGCCTTGTTGCGGCGTTTGGAAAACCAGGGGCTGATAATTCCTGCTGCGGCCTTGGTAGCTTGACCTTGTCCATGGTCAAAGACGGTTACTTCTAGGTCACTTTCTTTCGAGAGGTAGTAGGCTGCTGTGGCTCCCACAATTCCTGCTCCGATAATAGCAACTTTTTTCATTGTTTTCACTTTCTAACTAGATATGGTGGAAAGGATTGGTCGATGCTTGACTAGGTACAATATCGATTGTCCAGCCATTTTCTCTTTTCCATAGATTAAGAAGCTCTGCAATTTTTTCCACAAAAATCACTTCAATATAGTGACCTGGGTCCAATGCCAACAAGCCATCAGACAACATATCCTGGGCAGTGTGGTAGTAAATATCACCAGTGATATAGACTTCTGCTCCTTTAGCTAAAGCATCCTTATAGAAAGACTGCCCGCTACCACCACAGATGGCCACTCTTGAAATAGACTTCTGCAAATCACTCTCTTGATAATGCACCAATCGAAGACTATCTAGACCAAAGACTTGCTTGACATTCTGGGCTAATTCTCCAAAGGTCTGAGGCTGAATATTCCCAATACGTCCAATCCCACGTTCAGGACCTGTCTCCTGCAGATAAGTCGTCTCCTCAATGCCTAGCATCTGGCAGAACCAGTCATTAAGGCCATTTTCAACGATGTCAATATTGGTATGGCTTACATAAACTGCGATGTCATGCTTGATGAGATCAATGTAAATCTGATTTTGTGGACGGCTGGATATCAAATCCTTGATGGGACGGAAAATCGGCGCGTGCTTGACAATAATCAAGTCCACACCCTTTTCAATGGCTTCAGCCACCGTTTCTTCACGAATATCGAGAGCCACCATAACCCTTTGGATATCCTTGTCCAAAGTTCCAATTTGCAGGCCACGACTGTCTCCCTCCATTGAAAATTCCTGAGGGCAAAAGGCTTCATATGCGTTAATTACTTCACTTGCTAGCATGGAGAACCTCCTTGATGGCTTGAATTTTATCCACTAGAACTTGACGTTCCTCCAGATTTTTTTCTGGGATTTTTCCGAGGGCAAACTCTAGCTTAACAGCTTCTTTTTGCCATTTTTGGACAAAGACTGGGCTGACTTCTTTGGACAAAAAAGGACCAAAGCGAACATCACTGGCTGATAGCTTCATTTGTCCTGCTTCCACAACCAAAATCTCGTAAAACTTGCCAGCTTCTTCTAAGATGTTTTCAGCTACAATCTGAAATCCGTTCTCTTGTAACCAGATACGCAAATCGTCTTCACGATTATTGGGCTGGAGGATCAAACGCTCTACATTAGCTAACTTGTCCAAGCCTTCTTCCAATATCCTAGCAATCAAACGACCACCCATACCAGCAATGGTAATGACAGACACTTGGTCAGTCTCTTCAAAAGCTGCCAAGCCATTGGCTAAACGAACCTGGATTTTTTCCTTTAGGCCGTGAGCCTCAACATTTTTGACCGCAGACTGGTAGGGACCTTCCACCACCTCACCCGCAATAGCATTTTTAATTTGTCCTCTTTCGATCAACTCGATAGGCAGATAAGCATGGTCACTCCCCACATCTAGTAAAATGGCTCCCCGTGGCACAAAAGAAGCCACCAATTCTAATCTCTTTGAAATCATCTTCTCTCACTTTCCAAAACTCTATTACCTCTTATTATACCACATTTCAGCTAGCAATCTTGTACCTAAAAAGACCGCAATCCACAGATTGCAGCCTTTCTTTATTTTCTGGCTTGATAGCGACTAGTCAGGATGAAAATCACGGTAAAGACCAACATCATGACACCATAAACAGGTAATGTTTGTCCTGTTAAGGTTGAAATTTCAAGCAGTTTTTGAATTCTTGGGAAGAGAGCTGTGGCTAGGAAGCCTCCTACTGACCAAACAATCAAGAGGACACGCCATAGGGTAAATGGCATGCAGGCTCTAAATACGGATAAGAAACCAATTGACCCCAAGAGATAATAGAGGAGAGTTGAGATTTCTAACTCAGACCAACCTTGGCTACTTCCAAATATTTTCACAAAGAGAACGCTGAAGACGACCATGAGAGCGCTTGGTAGGGCACGAAGCATGGATCTTCTGAGGAAATTTGGCTCAACAGGTTTGATATTTCGCTCAAAAGTCAGAACGAATGGTGGGAAACCTTCCACAAACTGGTCAATCATGGTAATCTGGATTGGAATAAAGGGGAAAATCAAGATCCATTCAGACCGTCCCAGAAGAGCACTGGCAATACAGATGACCGCTAATAGGAAAGAATAGATGGTCTTAATCAAGAAAATCGGGGCGATATGGGCAATGTTATTGACTACGCGACGACCTTCAAAGAGAATCTCAGGAACATCATTAAAGTCAGAGTTCAAGAGAACCAGATTTGCAATCTGACGAGTCGCAGGATCTCCCTCCGCCATTACGATAGAACAATCCGCCTCACGAAGAGCCAGAATATCATTGACTCCGTCTCCCGTCATAGCCGTTGTATGACCCGCTTTTTTCAGAGTTTGGATGATGAGTTTCTTTTGATGAGGGGAAACCCGTCCGAAAATAGCAGTCTCCTCCGCCATAGCAACCAATTCCTCATCCGTAATTTTCGAGCAATCTACATAACTATCATAGTCCGCAAAACCAGCCTTCTGGGCAATGCTGGATACCGTAACTGGATTGTCACCAGAGATAATCTTGAGGCCCACTTCCTGAGAACGGAGATAGTCCAGCGTCTCTGCTGCTCCCTCTCGAATGGGATCCAATATTTCCAGCAAGGCTAGAGCCTGAATATCAGATGGTTTCTGTGGTTTGTGATGGTCTAGTTTTTCCTGACTGAGAGCCAAGACCAAGACACGTGAACCTCTCTCCAAGGCCTCTCTGGCTTCTGGGACCTCAGAATCCAGCAACATCTCAGGCGCCCCTAAGAAAACTGTTCCCAAACCTTCTAACTCCATAGCACCCCACTTGCGGTCGCTTGAGAAGGGGAGATTGGAAATCATAGAATAGGCTACTTGGCCTTGGAATCGCTGGCGAATAGCTTGGGCAGTTGGATTTTTATCCTCACTATGAGCTATATAGCTAGTCAAAATGTTGGCAATAGTCTCTTCACCATAAGTTTCCGTCAGAGGAAGAACAGCCTCTACCTGCATCTTTCCTTGGGTGATGGTGCCCGTCTTATCCAAACAGAGCATATCCACGCGCGCCAAGGTCTCAACGGAGTACATCTCCTGCACCAAGACCTTTTTCAAGCCTAACTTAATCACCGCTGTCAAGAGCGAAGTGATGGTCAAAAGGGCAACTCCCTTAGGTAACATCCCCAAAAGAGCTGTCGACGAGTTTACAACGGACGACTTAAGAGGCAAGCCTTTTAAAATCAAGGCTTCTAGCAAGAGAGCTAGACCAAAAGGAATGATAATTTTCCCAGTAAAACCTGCTAACCTGTCCAGCGATTCCATGATACGAGAGTTGATAGGTTTCACAGTCTTAGCCTCAAGCATAAGTTTAGCAGCATAGTTGTCTGCACCGACATGGTGAACTTGAGCTAAAACTGCCCCACTGGCTAGGAAACTTCCTGACAAAAGCAAGGCGTCAACTTCCTTTTGCACCAAATCACTTTCCCCCGTCAACATGGCTTCATTGACTTCCGCAAAGCCTTCCAAAACCAAGGCATCACTAGGAATTTGCTCTCCAGCAGACAAACGAATGACATCTCCTAACACCAATTCTTCAGGATTAAGAGCCACTTCCTGGCCATCACGAATAGTCTTGACCTTTTCCTTGGTCATGAGATTGAGCTTGTCCACCATATGCTTGGCACGGAGCTCCGTCACAATCCCTGAAAAAGCGTTAAAGCAGATAACGACAAAGAAGACCAGATTGCTCCAAGCCTGCACAAAGGCAAGGGCCAAAGCAATGGCAAAGTTCAAAGCGTTAAAAAGGGTAAAGACATTTCGTTTGATGATTTGCCAAGTGCTGGTACTGGCCGAAGCAGTAAAATCATTGACCAAGCCCTTAGCCTGTCTTTCCTCGACTTCTCTTTGGGTTAATCCCATAATCTTATTTTTATCCATAAATTATATCATATCATTTTTTCTAAAAGAATTCTAATCTCATCCCAAATATGGACCTGGTCAAGGGAAAAGTTTGCCAGCCCTCCTTTGATAAGGTATAATAATAACAAGAAAAGAATCGAAGGAGATCGCATGTTTTATACTTATTTACGTGGATTAGTTGTATTACTCCTATGGTCCATCAATGGCAATGCCCATTATCATAATACTGATAAAATTCCTAATCAAGATGAAAATTATATTTTGGTTGCGCCTCACCGTACCTGGTGGGATCCTGTTTACATGGCCTTTGCGACCAAGCCAAAACAGTTCATCTTTATGGCCAAAAAAGAGCTCTTTACCAACCGTATCTTTGGTTGGTGGATCCGTATGTGTGGCGCCTTTCCTATCGACCGTGAAAATCCTAGCGCCTCAGCCATCAAATACCCTATCAATGTTCTTAAAAAAAGTGACCGCTCTCTCATCATGTTTCCAAGTGGGAGCCGTCACTCAAACGATGTCAAGGGTGGCGTAGCCCTGATTGCCAAAATGGCCAAGGTCCGTATCATGCCGGTTACCTATACAGGTCCTATGACCTTGAAGGGCTTGGTTAGCCGTGAGCGTGTTGATATGAACTTTGGAAATCCAATCGATATCTCAGATATCAAGAAAATGAATGATGAAGGCATTGAAACAGTCGCCAATCGTATCCAAGCAGAATTCCAACGTCTGGATGAAGAAACGAAACAATGGCACAATAATAAAAAACCAAATCCACTCTGGTGGTTTATCCGCATCCCTGCCCTCATCCTTGCCATTATCCTCGCTATCCTAACCATCATCTTTAGCTTTATCGCAAGCTTTGTATGGAATCCAGATAAAAAGAGAGAAAACCTTGGTTAAATAAATACAACAATCCCTTGGCAAAAGCCAAGGGATAAATCTTTTATTCGATTTTCCATTTTTGGGCCAACCAGCTAGAAAAAGCTAGGAATCGCTCAGCTACTTGTTCGTGGTGTCCATAAGGGTCAAAGACAAACTGGCTGTTCGGATAGCGTTTCTGAAGACTGGTATGGATTTTCTCAGCATAGACTGGTGCTTGAGCCAAGCGATTGCTATGATTGACTCCTTCTGTTTGACCATTCTGTAAATACAGCAAACAGTCTAGATTTTTCACTGTCTCTGCCTTGCAGTAAGCCACAAAATCAGGATACCAAAAGGAACCGCAGATAGAAAAAACACAGGAAACCTTATCAAAGCTGAAAAGACTGTAAACTGCCACCAAGCCACCTAGTGAATAACCTCCGTAGGCAAGGCGTGCTTCATCCAGTCGATAAAGCGACTGCAACTTATCTAAAAGACCTCCAAATAAATCACTATGATAAGCATTTGCCTGACCGCCAAAATCTGGAGCTCCATCTCTCAAAGCAGCCGCCTTCCATGGAGTGTAGTCATCTAGGCGATTTTTAGAGGTCAAGCCCACTAAAATCACAGATTCGGAAAGGGACGATAGGAAATCCAAGTTTCCATCATTCAAGAGAATAACTGGATAGGTTTGATTGGGATCATAGGTCAAAGGAAGGCTGACCTTGACTTGGATTCCTTCCCAATCAAACTCATTATTTATTGATAAAGTCATTGATTTTCTCAAGGGAATCAATCACTGCTGGACCATAATCCATCAACTCATCGTAAGAGATGGTCATGATTTTTTGATTCTTAATAGCAGGAACGCTTTCCAAAACAGCATTTGCCTTCAGCAACTCTACTGCTTTTTCATCCAATTTTTTATTACGATCGCTGGTTACATAGATAATCAATTCAGGATCCATTGACACGAGATTTTCCAAGGTCAAGCCTGATGTCCCCGTAGCAACGTTTGTATAACCAAGTTGGTTCAGCAAACTTTCTTGCAAAGCAGACTTGTAGGCACCGAAGGTTTCATCATTATAAGCAACCATAATCAAAGCCTTTTTCTTTTCACCTTGACTTGCTGGGTTTGCTTTCTTAACAGCGTCAATTTTAGTTTGTAATTGGGCTGCGTATTCATTGGCCTTGTCCTGAACATTAAAAATCATTCCCAGATTTTTGACATCTTCTACGATATTCCCCAAATCTTGCTGAATTGTTGAGAGAGAAGCTTTTTGCGTATAAACTGGGATTTTGTTTTCATTCCAAGTGCTAACTGTCCCCAAGGATTTTTCAGAAAACATCATGTTTCTCCCCATCACAGCGTCTGGCTCATAAGAAAGGACTGTCTCTTGTGAGACTGTTTTTTTATCCCCAATTTGAGGAATAGTCGCAATCGCGTCCTTGTATTTGTCCGTCACAGCATTGTCTGGGTTAAGCATGCCAACAATTTTATCCTTCAACCCCAACTCCAATAAGATTTCAGTGGTTGAAAGATTATTGGTAATAACTTTTTCAGGTGCCTTGTCAAAAACTTGTTCGACTTCATTTCCTTTAGCATCATAAGTTTTGATAGTTAGCGGATAAGTCGTCTCTGCGTTAGCCTTTTGACTTGTCTCTGTGCTAGACTGTGTGGTAGTTTTTTCTGTAGTAGTGTTACCACAAGCTGCCAAAGTTAAGGTAGCTACTGTCACGAGTAAAATACTGAGTGTTTTTTTCATCTTGTTTTCCTTTTCATTCTTATAAATAGTGAATCATAGCTTGCTGATCCTCGGTCCAAGTCACCTGACTTTGAACTCCATATACAGTTTGCAATGACTCAGGGGTGATGGTCTCCTTTGGAGTACCTTGGTAAAGGATTTCTCCCTCTTTCATCAAATAGAGATAATCCGAATAGCGACAAGCAAGTTGAATATCATGTAGGACAGCTAGAACATTGACCTTGAGATTTTTCACAATGGCTAACAAGTCTAGCTGATACCTGATATCCAGGTGATTGGTTGGTTCGTCTAGGAGTAAAAGAGTCGGTTCTTGCGCCAAGGCGCGGGCTAGTAAGACTCGCTGTTTTTCTCCCCCTGACAGAGACGAATAGAGACGAGTTTTCTTCTCGAGCATATCCACCTTAACGAGGGCATCTTGAACGAGTGTAAAATCTCTTTCCCTTTCCTTCTGTAAAAAAGAGAGGTGGGGAGTTCTTCCCAGCAAGACGATTTCTTCAACTGTACAATCAAACTGCAGTTGATTAAACTGGGTCACAACTGCCATTTGCTTGGCTGTTTCTTTGAGCATCCATTGTTCCAGAGGCTTTCCATCTAGGCTTATCAAACCTTTGTCCGCCTTTTCCTGACGATAGAGGAGTTTAAGTAGACTGGTTTTTCCACTTCCATTTGGTCCTAATATCGTGTGAAATTGATTCCCTTTAACCTTAAGAGAGACTCCTTTAAGGATTTTTTTCTCTCCTAGTCCAAAATGGATATCCTGACAAATCAAGTCCATATCAGACCCTCACCTCCCTTCGTCTACCTCCAACAATGTAGATAAAGAAGGGAGCACCTACTAAGGCTGTGAAAATACCAATAGGAAGCTCTGCGTTTGGAATGATGATACGAGAGAGTACGTCTGCCCAGATAACAAAGAGGGCACCCAGCAAGGTTGCAACGGGAAAAAGCCTCTTATAATTCGTTCCTACTAACCCTCGAGCTAAATGTGGAGTAATCAGACCGACAAATCCAATAATCCCACAGGTTGCCACTAATACTGCTGTTAGCACAGCCACCATGGTCACATAAAGATACCAATAAAATCGTAAAGGAATTCCCAAAGTTAAAGCAGCCTCATCTCCCATCATCATCGCATTGAAAACACGATACTGGGTAGCGAAAAATAGAAAGGCTATTCCTACTACTATAGTTGGCAGGACTAAGTCAGACCAGGAAGTCCCAGCGAGCGAGCCCATGGTCCAAAACTTAATGGTCATCACACTATCCGCATTAGCGCCGACTGAGATAATAAAGTTTGAAAAAGCCAAAAAGAGAGCGTTGACTACCGTTCCCGATAAGATTAGACTAGAAGTCGTCATCCTTCCCTGCATAGAGGCAATGAGGAGGACAGCAATTGTTGCCAAAATAGCTCCAAGAAAAGCTCCAAGGCTAATCATCACTTTTAAACCAAGAATGATGCTCAAGGTTGCACCTAGAGTTGCACCCGCAGATATTCCTAAGACATAAGGCTCTGCTATGGGATTGTTCACTGTAGACTGCATCACACTACCACACATAGAAAGGCCTGCTCCTACTATCAGACCTAACAATACTCGGGGGAATCTCATGTTCCATACAATGGCAAGAGTAGACTTGGAAACCTCTCCTATCTCAAGAGGAAATCCCAACCTGCTCAACATAATCCGATAGGTATCTCCTAGATCAATCGCAACAGATCCCATTGAAACTGCTAGAAAGAGAGAAATCCCTAAAATACCTAGCAAAATAACTAAAAGTAACACAAATTGCTGGTCTTGTCGGCTTCCAGAAAATTTGGAAAGCATGTAAACCTCCTTTGATAGAATATTAAAAATTTAGAAAATTCTCATGAAAAGTATACCATATTTTCAACAATGGAACAAGATAAGAACAAATGAATATAGTTGGTTTTATAGTGCTAGGAACCGTAAGTAAAGATAATACTTGAGTATATCGAGGTAAGGTGACAACGTAAAAAGCCCTCTGAAAATCAGAGAGCTGATTTGAACCCGGGCTAAAATCCTAGTGAAACAAAAAAATCTACACGGTCAGAAAAGTCTCTATCGTGCCATTTTCATACATGATGTATAGTCCAAGTAGAATGAATACTAAGGGCACAATGATTCGCTCGTATTTTTCAATTGTCTCGAATATTAACGGAATAGAGGATAACACCCGACTAATCTCGCATAAGATAATTATACCGATTACAAACACAAGCAAGGCCACGAGGGTCTGTGACCAATCTAACGAAGCAAAATAAGGTATATAGATACCTAAATTATCTCCGCCAGACGCAATTGTTAGCAATGTAACTGTCCAAAACAGTTGATTTGCCTTGCTTTGTTCTAATCTTTCAATAATTTCTTCCTCTTCTTCCTCTTCTTCCTCACCTTCTCCAACAATTGCAAAGCGAATCCCTAAATAGATAGGGATTAAACCAAGCAATCCAACCATCCATTCTTCAGGCACGAAATTAACGACATAAGCAGCAACTAAACTCGCCCCTACAAGTAAGCCTGTGCCTAGATATTGCCCCGCATAAATATGCCATTTTTGTTTATTCTGTGATAGCTGTGCAAATAAAATAATTAAAATAATTAAATAATCGATACTGGTGGAAATATAAACACCAATAGCAGATATGATTGTCTGTCCCATAAAAAACCTCCTGTATTGGTCAGTAATAAATCAGCAGATTTTAGGAGAGCACAGACACATTAATTTAGCTATCGCTAGTGGGTAATTTCGAACATAGGAAAGCATTTTACTCCTCCTCAAAACGTAGTTACAAAGTAATTTCTAAACGTAGTTACAAAGTAATTTCTAACTGAAATTCGGTGACTACTTCCATGTAAAGTATAACATACTATACTTTACTTCGTAAAGTGTGGGCTCTCCGAGGGGGCTTGCAGACAGCTACTCGGCTTTTCAAGCCGAGTAGTTACGCACCTTTATGGTGTAATTAGCTGATACCATTTGAGGTTTTTGTAGTCTCCAAAATTGTGACCTATAAAACCTCAATAAAAAAGCCCTCTGAAGTCAGAGAGCTGATTTGAGCTTGGGCTAAAATCCTAGTGAAAAAGATGAAACTCCTTGTGTTCATCGAACACGGTATCCTTTCCCTATTTTCATACGGAATTTTGACGCCCTTAGCATCACGATTCTTGCTAGATAAAACGTTTATAGATTAGGCGGTAAGCCGAAGATTGTACGAAATTTTTAGTGAAACAAAAAAATCTCCCCGAAGGGAGAAAAGCTGGTTTATTTTACCTTACAATGCTAGGAAGCATAAGCAAAGATAGTACTTGAGCATACCAAGGTAAGGTGACAACAAAAAAAGCCCTCTTAAAATCAGAGAGCTCCAGTCTTGCTGGATAAAACGTTTATAGACTAGGCGACGAGGCGAATATTGTACTAATGGTACATCGAGCCGAAGCCAACGAAGTATAGAAACGTTTTAGACGCAAGATTAGCGACGAAGTCCTAGAGAGTTGATCAACTCACGGTAACGGTTAACGTCGTTTTTACGCAAGTATGCAAGCAAGTTACGACGGCGACCGATTTTTTTCATCAATCCACGGTAAGTAGCGTGGTCTTTTTTGTGTTGTTTGATGTGTTCGTTAAGGTGGTTGATTTCCCAAGTAAGGACAGCAACTTGAACCTCTACTGAACCTGTATCACCTTCGTGACGTGCATATTGTGCGATGATTTCATTTTTTTTCTCTTTTGAGATTGCCATGATGTTTCTCCTTTTTATTTGGCTTCATCCGAGTGACAGGTTGGCATGCCTGTAACCAAGAAGAAGTTATTTGTCTTTACGACAATCCCTATTCTACCAATAACTACCTTCTTTGTCAACAGATTTACTTTCTTGTTTTAAATATGCTATAATAATCATAGCAAGAAATCTAAGTTGTCTGTTTTTTAAAACGAGGTGATTATCATACCTAGATTCTATTCCCATCTCCCCTATTATTTGGTCATCTTTTTCTTTTACTGGCCACTTTATGAGTTGTTATCACTAATCATTTCTGACCCCCTTTTTCTCAAGAGTCTCTACGTAAATAATATTCTCTTCTTTACACCTCTGGTAATCTTGATTATATCGCTACTCTATAGCTACCGTTTCCGTTTCTCACTTTGGTGGTTAATTGGTAACGGACTGCTCTTTTGCTTTACTAGCATAACCTTTGGTGAATTTATCTGGTTCTACTTTTTAGCCTATGAAACCTTGGCTCTGGTGGGCATGGCTTCCGGTATTGGTATCAAGCATATTCTACAAAAATGAAAAACAAAAAACTTTCACAAAATCCTTGAAAAATCTCACAATCATGCTATAATAATCCATAGAGACAAGTCACTTAGTCCCTTTCTACTAGAGAGTGCGTGGTTGCTGGAAACGCATAGGAAGCCTAAACTGATACTACTCTTGAGTTTTTTATGAAAACATAAAACGGTGGCCACGTTAGAGCCAATCAGAGGTGTCCCTCTTTTTTGAGGTACATAAATGAAGGTGGAACCACGTTGCGACGTCCTTTCGAGGATGTCGCTTTTGGTTTTTCTAGCTTTCACAATCCTCTATCCCTGTTTTCAGAATAGGATTAACACATTCGTCAATAATATAAGTAAGGAGAACATCATGATTAACATTACTTTCCCAGATGGCGCTGTTCGTGAATTCGAATCCGGCGTTACAACTTTTGAAATTGCCCAATCTATCAGCAATTCCCTAGCTAAAAAAGCTCTTGCTGGTAAATTCAACGGCAAACTCATCGACACTACTCGTGCTATCACTGAAGATGGAAGCATCGAAATCGTGACACCTGATCACGAAGATGCCCTTCCAATCTTGCGTCACTCAGCTGCTCACTTGTTCGCCCAAGCAGCTCGTCGTCTTTTCCCAGACATTCACTTGGGAGTTGGTCCAGCCATCGAAGACGGCTTCTACTACGATACAGACAACACAGCTGGTCAAATCTCTAACGAAGACCTTCCTCGTATCGAAGAAGAAATGCAAAAAATTGTCAAAGAAAACTTCCCATCAATCCGTGAAGAAGTGACTAAAGACGAGGCGCGTGAAATCTTCAAAAATGACCCTTACAAGTTGGAATTGATTGAAGAACACTCTGAAGACGAAGGTGGTTTGACTATCTATCGTCAGGGTGAATATGTAGACCTTTGCCGTGGCCCTCACGTCCCATCAACAGGCCGTATCCAAATCTTCCACCTTCTCCATGTAGCAGGTGCTTACTGGCGTGGAAATAGCGACAACGCTATGATGCAACGTATCTACGGTACAGCTTGGTTTGACAAGAAAGACTTGAAAAACTACCTTCAAATGCGTGAAGAAGCCAAGGAACGTGACCATCGTAAACTTGGTAAAGAGCTTGACCTCTTCATGATTTCTCAAGAAGTGGGACAAGGTTTGCCATTCTGGTTGCCAAACGGTGCGACTATCCGTCGTGAATTGGAACGCTACATCGTAGACAAGGAGTTGGCTTCTGGCTACCAACACGTTTACACTCCACCACTTGCTTCTGTTGAACTTTACAAGACTTCTGGTCACTGGGATCATTACCAAGAAGACATGTTCCCAACTATGGACATGGGTGACGGGGAAGAATTTGTCCTTCGTCCAATGAACTGTCCGCACCACATCCAAGTCTTCAAACACCATGTTCACTCTTACCGTGAGTTGCCAATCCGTATCGCTGAAATCGGTATGATGCACCGCTACGAAAAATCTGGTTCCCTGACTGGTCTTCAACGTGTACGTGAAATGTCACTCAACGATGGTCACCTCTTTGTGACTCCAGAACAAATCCAAGAAGAATTCCAACGTGCTCTTCAGTTGATTATCGATGTTTATGAAGACTTCAACTTGACTGAATACCGCTTCCGCCTCTCTCTTCGTGACCCTCAAGATACTCACAAGTACTTTGATAACGATGAAATGTGGGAAAATGCTCAAACCATGCTTCGTGCAGCCCTTGATGAAATGGGCGTGGACTACTTTGAAGCCGAAGGTGAAGCAGCCTTCTACGGACCAAAATTGGATATTCAAGTTAAGACCGCTCTTGGAAAAGAAGAAACTCTTTCTACTATCCAACTTGACTTCTTGCTTCCAGAACGTTTCGACCTTAAATACATCGGAGCTGATGGCGAAGAGCACCGTCCAGTTATGATCCACCGTGGGGTTATTTCAACTATGGAACGCTTCACAGCTATCTTGATTGAGAACTACAAGGGTGCCTTCCCAACATGGCTTGCACCACACCAAGTAACCCTCATCCCAGTTTCTAACGAGAAACATGTGGACTACGCATGGGAAGTGGCTAAGAAACTCCGTGACCGCGGTGTCCGTGCTGATGTCGATGAGCGCAATGAAAAAATGCAGTTCAAGATCCGTGCTTCACAAACTAGCAAGATTCCTTACCAATTGATCGTTGGAGACAAGGAAATGGAAGACGGAACAGTCAACGTTCGCCGCTATGGCCAAAAAGAAACACAAACTGTCTCAGTAGATGATTTTGTTCAAGCTATCCTAGCTGATATCGCCAACAAATCACGCGTTGAGAAATAAAAGTCTAGCATAAAAGCCTCCAATCGGAGGCTTTTTACGTCTCTTCTCACTCAAGGACTAAGTTCACTTGAGCAAACTGAATCCGCACTGTCGTTCCTTTTCCGACCTCAGACTCGATACGAATCTGGTGACCCAGTTCTTCAGAAATTTTCTTAGATAGATAAAGGCCAAGTCCAGATGACTGCTGGGTTAGGCGTCCATTATATCCTGAGAAACCACGTTCAAAGACTCGGAGGACATCACTGTTTTTTATCCCGATTCCCGTATCCTTGATACAGAGTTCCTGGCCTTCCATATAAATCTCCAGACCACCTTCCTTGGTGTACTTGAGACTATTTGAGATAATTTGCTCAATAACCACTAGCAGCCACTTCTTATCCGTCACGATTTCTTTATCAAGATCATGTAGATTGACATTTAAGCCTTTTTGAATAAAGAAAAGAGCATATTTACGAATTATTTCCTTGACCAAATCCTCGATTTGCACCTGCTTTAAGACCAAATCATCATGGAAACTTTCTAAACGCAGGTACTGTAAAACTAGATTGGTATAGGAATCAATCTTGAAAATTTCCTGTTCTAATTGCTGCTTCAGTTGGCGGTCGGCTACTTCTGCAACTAAGAGTTGACTGGCTGCAATGGGGGTCTTTATCTGATGGACCCACAAGGTATAGTAATCCAACAAATCCGTCAGTTTTCTTTCTGCGTCAGACCTCTGCTGATAGAGTTCCATCTCACGCGCTTCTAATTTTTCTGCTAAAGCTATTTCCAATGGAGATTTGGCTTCCCTCTCACCATAGAGAAGTTCCTGACGATAGACCTGCATTTCAACCAATATGTCCCAAGTAAAAAATAAGATGGTTACAAAACAACACAAGAGGAAAAAGTAGAGAAAGTAAATTCCCAAACTGGCAAATAAAAACTGAAAGAGCAAAACTAGAAATGCTAAAGCAAGCAGATAGACAAACAGACGACTACGGGAGCGCAGATAGGCTAGAAAAAATTGTTTCCAATCAAGCATGCTTCAGACCGTACCCTATCCCTTTCTTAGTTTCGATAAATCCTACCAAGCCCTGCTCTTCCAACTTTTTACGCAAACGAGCCACATTGACAGAGAGGGTATTATCATCAATGAAAAAGTCACTGTTCCAAAGTTCCCGCATCAGGTCATCACGCGCTACGATATTGCCCGCATGCTCAAACAGAACTCGTAAAATCTGGAATTCATTCTTAGTCAAATTCAAGACTTGCCCTTGATAATGTAAATCCATGGATTTGGTATTGAAAATCACACCGGCGTATTCCAGTAAACTCTCGTCACGCCCAAACTCATAGGAACGACGCAACAAGCCCTGAACCTTGGCTAAAAGAACCTGCTGGTCAAAAGGCTTGGTCACAAAGTCATCCGCCCCCATATTGATTGCCATGACAATATCCATAGCCTGATCTCTCGAAGACAGAAACATGATGGGTACCTTGGAAATCTTGCGAATCTCCTGACACCAGTGATAGCCATTAAACAAGGGCAAGCCAATATCCATGAGGACCAGATGAGGTTCCGACTGAACAAAAAGACTCAAAACTTCCATAAAATCTTCTACCAGCACCACTTCAAATCCCCATTCAGAGAGCATTTTTCCGACTTGTTGACGAATGACCTGATCATCTTCTACTAGTAAAATCTTGTGCATGCGCTCCTCCTTTTCTATTATTATAACAGATTTTTCCATGCTGGAAGGTCTGAAACTGAATTTGAAAGAGCTTGTTTTTAGCCAACAAAATGAGGCAACCCTACTAGCTAATTTGAGGGAAATTTGATAAGATAAACAAAAAGAAAGGAGCTCTTATGGCCAATATTTTTGACTATCTGAAAGATGTCGCACACGATTCCTTTTACGACTTACCTTTGAATGAATTAGACATTTTAGCCCTAACAGAAATCACCTACCTCTCCTTTGATAATCTGGTCTCCACAACTCCTCTGCGACTTTTAGACCTGGCAACTCAGGTTCCAAGGGAGCCTAACATGTTGACCAGCAAAAATCGCCTCCAGCTATTAGATGAACTAGCTCAACACAAACGCTTCAAAAATTGCAAACTCTCCCATTTTATCAACGACATCGACCCTGAGCTGCAAAAACAGTTTGCGGCTATGACCTACCGCCTCACTCTCGACACCTATCTGATTGTCTTTCGTGGGACTGATGACAGTATCATTGGCTGGAAGGAAGATTTTCACCTGACCTATATGAAGGAAATTCCTGCTCCAAAGCACGCCCTCCGCTATTTAAAGAACTTTTTTGCCCAACATCCTAAGCAAAAGGTCATTCTGGCCGGGCATTCCAAGGGAGGAAATCTAGCCATCTATGCTGCTAGCCAAATTGAGAAAAGCTTGCAAAATCAAATCACAGCAGTTTATACCTTTGATGCGCCTGGTCTCCACAAAGAATTGACACAAACCGAGGGCTATCAAAGGATAATGGATAGAACCAAGGTCTTTATTCCACAAGGTTCCATTATCGGTATGATGTTGGAAATCCCTGCCCACCAAATCATTGTTCAAAGTACTGCCTTGGGTGGTATCGCCCAGCATGATACCTTTAGTTGGCAGATTGAGGACAAACACTTTGTCCAACTGGAAAAGACCAACAGCGATAGCCAACAAGTCGACACAACCTTCAAGGAGTGGGTGGCCACAGTCCCTGATGAGGAACTCCAGCTCTACTTTGACCTCTTCTTTGGCACTATTCTTGATGCTGGTATTAGCTCCATCAATGACCTGTCTTCCTTAAAAGCTATCGAACACATTCATCATCTCTTCGTCCAAGCGCAATCCCTCACTCCAGAAGAAAGGAAAACCATGGGACGCCTCACTCAATTATTGATTGATACCCGTTACCAAGCATGGAAAAATAGATAAAAAGCTTATGAAAAGGTAATACTCTTCTAAAATCTCTTCAAACCACGTCAGCGTCGCCTTACCGTAGCTATGGTTACTGACTGCGTCAGTTCTATCTACAACNNAGCAACCTGCGGCTAGCTTCCTAGTTTGCTTTTTGATTTTCATTGAGTATAAAAACCTTCTCATAAGCTTTCTTGTTTTAAAGAAAAATTCAATCCTTCATCTGACTCTCTGCATCAGCCACGACCTGTTCTAAACTGGTCTGACCAAGCTCTGCCTCCATAGCCAGCTGGATTCTCTCCAATTTTTGATCCAAAACATCATGAATATGAGCTCCAACTGGACAATTTGGATTCGGATTGTCATGGAAACTGAAGAGTTGACCAGTCTTACCAAGACATTCGACCGCTTGATAAACATCTAATAGACTAATATCCTTGAGATCCTTAACAATCTCTGTTCCCCCTGTTCCACGCGCTACTGAAATCAGCTCTGCCTTCTTCAACTGGGACAAGGTCTTTCTGATAATGACAGGATTGACCCCGACACTAGCAGCCAGAAAATCACTGGTCACCTTGTTTTCCTTCCCCTCGAGGGCAATAATTATCAGCATATGAGTCGCAATGGTAAATCTACTTGGAATTTGCATCCTCTTCTCCTTTTTACGAGGCTACCCTGCCTCTACTCTTCTTTTTCTATTATTATACCCTTTTTAGTTGTAATGTCAATCGTTACCACCTTTTAACCAGGCATCTAATTCCCTATCATAACCTTCTTTCTGGGCTAATTCTCTCAGAAATTCCTGATTGTGGGTATGGTGGATACCATTGACCAGACTTTCATAGTAAACATCAAAATAAGGGAGTTTCAGGTCTTTAGCTAGCTGCAATTCAGCTGCCACATCGTAGTCTACCCGTCGGAAGTTCATATCTACCAAGCCCTTGTCATCAAACTCCAAAATCATGTACTGGGCTCGCAAGTCCTTCCGTAGCTGAGCGTCCAAAAAGAAAGGTTGCCCAATCGAACCCGGATTGACAATCAATTGCCCACCAGTCCCGTAACGAAGCAACTGCTGGTGAATATGACCATAAACAGCAATATCGCAAGGCGGATTGGTCACCAAGCGGTCAAAATTCTCTTGCGCCCCAGTATGAATCAACTCTCGCCCCCAGTTCTTATCAGGCAAATGGTGACTAATTCCCACCGTCAAATCCCCAAACTGACGATGAATTTGAAGAGGTTTATTGTGGAGCAGTTCAATTTCTTCTAGGGAAATTTCCTCTAAAACATACTGGCACTGGCGCAAAAGATAGCGTTGACTGGGGCGAGTACTATCCAATTCCTTACGGACACCATGCCACAGACTGTCTTCCCAGTTCCCCAGAACTCTAGCCGTAATCGGTAGTTGATCCAACAAGTCCAAAATCCTTCTACGCCCTGTCCCTGGCATGAGAATATCTCCCAAAAGCCAGTATTCATCCACTCCTAACTGCCGAGCATCTGCCAAAACAGCCTCCAAGGCGGTGGTATTTCCATGAATATCTGAAAGAAGAGCTATTTTCGTCATATCCATCTCCTCGTTTTTTCTCTTGCAATAAGTATAACATAAAAAGTCACAGCTAGAGAAATCTAGCTTTTTTTGATATACTAGATAAAGATATTAGACAAGAGGAAACGAATGACCCCGAATAAAGAAGATTATCTAAAATGTATTTATGAAATCGGCATAGACCTGCATAAAATCACCAACAAGGAAATTGCGGCCCGCATGCAAGTCTCTCCCCCTGCCGTAACTGAAATGATTAAACGGATGAAGAGTGAAAATCTCATCCTCAAGGACAAGGAATGCGGTTATCTACTTACTGACATCGGACTCAAACTGGTCTCTGAGCTCTACCGTAAACACCGCTTGATTGAAGTTTTTCTAGTTCATCATTTAGACTATACTAGTGACCAGATTCACGAGGAAGCTGAGGTCTTGGAACATACTGTCTCTGACCTGTTCGTGGAAAGACTGGATAAATTGCTTGGATTCCCCAAGACCTGCCCTCACGGAGGAACTATTCCTGCTAAGGGAGAACTCTTGGTTGAAATCAATAACCTCCCACTAGCTGACATCAAGGAGGCTGGCGCCTACCGCCTGACTCGGGTGCACGATAGTTTTGACATTCTCAGTTATCTGGACAAGCACTCACTTCACATCGGTGATCCGCTCCAAGTCCAGCAGTTTGATGGCTTCAGCAACACCTTCACTATCCTTAGTAAAGACGAGGAATTACAAGTGAATATAGACATTGCCAAACAACTCTATGTCGAAAAAATCGACTAATTTCTCAAGTACCATACCAACCCTGAAAGTTTTATTTTCAGGGTTTTCTCATCTATTTTTTGCATCAAAAACAATAGTAAACGCTTTCGCTCTTTAACTAAATATTGTATAATAAATATATAAACTATTCCGTCACTAACAGATGAAAAAAGGAGGTTTTATCATGAAAAACATCATCTTCATCAAAACCATTGAGCTCCTTGTCATTGATGAAATCATGCTGGCATTTTTGACATTTAAAGAGGGGCTTACTTGGGATTGGATTTTAATTTATAGCGGTTGGCTCATTTTCTTTCATCCTGTGCTATTGACCTATCTGTCTAATCAGCTTTGTGACCACTTTAGTCAACTCTATTCCCAGATTAGACCGCGATTCTGGCGTTTTGCCTTACAAATCCTCCTATGGGATAGCCTGATCATTCTCTCCTTGATATGTTTGAGTGGTGTGCCACTTTTCCTTCAGGGAACTCTCCTCATCCTAGGACACCTCATCCCTTCCTATCGCACTTGCCAAAGCCTGAAACAAGATTTCCCCAAGGCCTATCAAGAACAGATTTCATTTTGGAGTATTTTATGATATATGAGAAAAACCAAGCCGGCTGGGCTTGGTCTTTCTTATCTATTTTTCGTATCAAGGATAATGGTGACTGGTCCGTCATTGACCAGCTCAACCTGCATATCCGCTCCAAAGATACCTGTCTGAACGGGCACTTCTTGCGCTAATTTTTGATTGAAGGCATCATAGAAGTCTGATGCCATATCAGGCTTGGCTGCACCTGTAAAGGCTGGACGATTGCCTTTCTTAGTATCCGCAAAGAGGGTAAACTGAGAAATAGAGAGGATTTCTCCTTCAATATCTTTGACAGACAGGTTCATCTTGCCTTCTGCGTCTGAAAAAATCCGCATGTTGACAAGCTTTCTCACAGCATAGTCCAAATCTTCCTCTTGGTCCTCTGGTCCAACACCAACCAGCAATAGGAGCCCCTGATTGATGTTTCCCTGAACCTGACCTTCGATACTCACTTGGGCTTTTGTAACCCGTTGGATAATGATTTTCATAATAGCCTTTCTAGTAAGAGCTAGGACAATTAGCCGTTGGTCCGTTTAACAGAGTAAACTTCTGGCACACTCTTAATCTTGTCCACGACCGTGGTCAATGTAGAGAGGTTGGCAATACCGAAGGACACATGGATATTAGCAAACTTCATATCCTTGGTTGGTTGAGCGTTGACCGTTGAGATATTCTTGGTTGTATTTGAAAGAACTTGCAGTACATCGTTCAACAGTCCTGTACGGTTGAGGCCATAAATATCGATATGGGCCATATACTCCTTATTTGAGCTAGAGTACTGGTCTTCCCACTCCACATCAAGGAGGCGTTGCTCGTAGTTTTCTTGTGCACGCAGGTTCATACAGTCCACACGGTGAATAGCTACACCACGCCCCTTGGTGATATAGCCGACAATATCGTCACCAGGCACTGGATTACAACACTTGGCAATCCGCACCAGGAGACCTGAGGCACCTTCAATGACCACTCCACCCTCATGCTTAACCTTGAGGGTTTCTTTGTTCTCAACCTTGACCTCGCCACCTTTGACAAGTTCTTCTGCCTCCGCCTTGGCCTTGGCACGTTCTTCTTCACGGCGTTCCTTTTCAGTCAGACGGTTAAAGACGGTAATCGCACCGATTTCTCCAAAACCAATAGCCGCAAAGAGGGATTCTTCTGTCTTATAGCTAGTCTTTTGCAAAACTTGGTCCATGTGACGCTTGTCCATGAATTTATTGGCCACATAGCCATTTTCTTGAAACTGGGCCATCAGCATTTCACGACCCTTGTTAACGGATAATTCCTTGTCTTGGTTTTTAAAGAACTGGCGAATCTTGTTGCGCGCCTTGCTGGTCTTGACCATATTGAGCCAGTCACGGCTCGGCCCAAAGGAGTTAGGGTTGGTGACAATTTCAACCTGATCCCCTGTCTTTAGCTTGGTTGTCAGTGGAACCATACGGCCATTGACCTTGGCACCAGTCGCTTTTTCTCCGACTTTTGTATGGATTTCGTATGCAAAGTCAATCGGTCCTGAATCTTTGGGAAGAGAACGGACAGCACCATCTGGAGTAAAGACGTAAATCTCCTCAGCCAGATAGTTTTCCTTAACTGAATCGACAAATTCCTTGGCATCATCAGCCTGGTCTTGGAGTTCCATCATCTCCTTGATCCAGTTCATCCCAATAGCTGATTCCTTGCTGTTAACCTGCCCCTTAACGCCTTTCTTATAAGCCCAGTGAGCCGCAACCCCGTACTCAGCCACCTCGTGCATGGCCTTGGTTCGAATCTGGAATTCAATCGGCCCTTTTGGCCCATAAACAGTCGTATGGATAGACTGGTAACCATTGGCCTTGCGGTTGGCGATATAATCTTTGAAACGACCGGGCATCGGTTTCCAAAGTTCATGCACATAACCCAACATGGCATAAACATCACTTTGGGTATCTAAAATACAGCGAATAGCAATCAGGTCATAGATTTCCTCAAACCGTTTTCTCTTATCCTGCATTTTGCGGAAAATAGAGTAAATATGCTTGGGACGACCATAAATCTTCCCTCTCAAGTGATGATCCGTCGTATATTCCTCTAATTTTGTGACTACCTCATCCACCAAGGCTTCACGCTCTCTGCGCTTTTCCTTCATCATATGGGTAATCTTATAAAACTCCGTTGGATTGAGATAACGGAAAGACAGGTCTTCCAATTCCCATTTGACGCTAGAAATCCCCAGACGGTGAGCAAGAGGTGCATAGATTTCCATAGTTTCTTTGGAAATACGCTCCTGCTTGTCTTTTCGAAGATGTTTCAGAGTCCGCATATTGTGCAAGCGGTCAGACAGTTTGACCAAGATAACGCGGATGTCCTCAGACATGGCCATGAGCATCTTGCGATGATTTTCCGCTAATTGCTCCTCGATTGATTTGTACTCGACCTTACCAAGCTTGGTAACTCCATCGACAATCACGCGCACATCTGGACCAAACTCTCTTTCCAAATCGTCCAAGGTCGCATCTGTATCCTCCACCACATCATGCAAGAAACCACAAGCTACTGTTACAGCATCCAGCTTGAGCTTAGCTAAAATACCTGCCACTTGGATGGGGTGAATGATATAAGGCTCGCCTGATTTGCGATACTGGCCACTATGGCATTCCACCGCATAGACCAAGGCCTTATAGACAAAATGGACATCCTCTTCCGTCAAATATTCTTTGGTTAAAGCGACAACTTCTTCGCCTGTTAAATTCACTTCTTTTGGCATCTATACTCTCCAATTCTTCCTACCATTTTATCACTTTTTTAAGAATATGAAAACTAGAAAAAGAGGATTCTAAAGCTTATTCAGTTTGTTAGGAAGGAGGATAACATAAGATTTACACTTAAAAAAATAAAATTATCTGATTTTCATCTAACTTTTTTGAAATATAGGCTACGCTAAAAGTTAGTGAAATGAAAATCTTTTCTTCTTAAATTAGAAAAGGTTTGATATTTTGGTAATTTTCTAACCTTTTTAGTGTATAATGGTAATATAAACAGTTTTTTTACGATAATTACTGAGTTTTCATCTTTCTAGAAAGGCAAACAACATGAAATCACACAAAAGACTGACACTTTTAGCTTTGGCTGTTCTTGGCTTATCGAGCCAAGTCGTTTTAGCTGACGATACGAGTCATTCCACTACTGCCCCTATGACTAGTTCAACCAGTAGCTCAATAAATACTTCCACTAGTCATTCTACTAACAGTTCTACAAATACTTCTGCTAGTAGTTCTCAAGCTAGTAGAGAAACTTCGTCAACTACAGCTAGTTCAAGTGAGCAAGAAACCAAACCTTCTCTCTCCACAGAAGCCAAACAAAGCCAATCTATACAAACTGGCTGGGTAAAAGAGGGGAACAAGTGGACTTTTTATAGTCAAACTGGGGTCAAATTTACAGATACTCTCTATGATGGTTATTTCTTTGATAGTCATGGCTACTTGCTTGAAAACACTTGGTACCAAATGGGAAATAATTGGTACTATATCAATGGTTCAGGTAAATATTTATCCAACCAATGGAGTCAAATTAATGGCAAGTGGTATGCTTTTGATGGCTACGGTAGAATGTTGGCCAATGTCTGGAAAGGCGATTACTACCTCAAAGCCAGCGGAGCTATGGCAGATAAGGAATGGGTCTACGACCAAAACTACTCTAGTTGGTTTTACCTCAAATCTGGCGGACGCTACGCCCAAAAACAATGGATTGGTTCCTACTATCTCAAATCTGGTGGCTACATGGCTCATAAGGAATGGATTTATGACCCAGACTATCAATCTTGGTACTATCTTAAGGACGATGGTGTGTATGTTACAGGAACCTATGCTGTGGATGGTAAAAACCAGCTCTTCCAAGGGAATGGAAAATGGGTTCGTGAATTAGCACAAAGTTTTCAAAAAGGACATTACTCTAAAACTATCTTTCTCGATCCAGGTCACGGTGGTAAGGATCGCGGGGCTTATTACTATGGCATAGCTGAAAAAGAATTGAACCTACAAGTTTATCGTAAGCTACGTAAACGACTAGAAGGACTCGGCTATACCGTTCTCACCTCTCGAGATAGTGATATAGACGTTGATTTTATTACCGAGCGTTCTCGTATGGTCAACAAGACCAATGCAGACTTTTTCATTAGCCTTCATTTCAACGCTACCGGAAATGATACTACTGTTAATCTAGGTATACAAACCTATTCTTACAAGGAAGAACCTGGCTTCCCTAGCAAGATTAACAAGGATTGGCATAATAATCCTGAACGGATAAGTGAAAGTAACCGTCTTGCTGCCGATATCCATTCTTCACTGCTAGCTGAAACTGGAGCTAGGGATGCCGGACTTTTGCAAGCAACCTTTGCTGTTCTACGTGAAACAGCTAAACCAGCTGTTTTGCTAGAGATGGGATATATGGATAATCCAGAAGAAAACAAAAAAATCCGCAGTAGTGACTACCAAGATAAACTGGTTGAAGGGATTGTCAAGGGAATCCAAAAATATTACTCAGGAAATTAAAACAGTCTAAGCCTCGATCTCATTCGGGGCTTATTTTTCTTATCCAAACCATATCCTTCTTTCTAGAACTATTTCCTTTTTATGCTTATTCTCCCTAACTGTGCTATACTTAATTTAGTACATTCTTTGAGATTGGAGCTAGTATGAAAATCCATAAAACCGTGAATCCTGTTGCCTATGAAAACACCTATTACCTAGAAGGTGAAAAGCACCTTATCGTGGTAGATCCCGGTAGCCATTGGGAAGCCATTCGTCAGACAATAGATAACATCAACAAACCGATTTGTGCTATTCTCTTGACCCACGCCCATTATGACCATATCATGAGTTTGGACTTGGTGCGCGAGACTTTTGGCAATCCTCCTGTCTATATCGCAGAGAGCGAATCCAGCTGGCTCTATACTCCCGTCGATAATCTCTCAGGGCTACCTCGCCACGATGATATGGCAGATGTGGTCGCAAAACCGGCAGAGCACACCTATGTCTTTCATGAGGAATATCAACTGGAGGAATTTCGTTTCACTGTCTTACCAACACCAGGACATTCCATCGGCGGTGTTTCCCTAGTCTTTCCTCAAGCTCATTTGGTATTAACGGGTGATGCCCTTTTCCGTGAAACAATCGGACGAACCGACCTTCCGACTGGTAGTACGGAGCAACTCCTCCATAGTATCCAGACCCAACTCTTCACCTTACCAAACTATGATGTCTATCCAGGGCATGGTCCAGCTACTACTATTGCTCACGAAAAGACCTTTAATCCTTTTTTCTAGCAAGTTGATGACAATCAATATCGTAATTTAATACTCAATAAAAATCAAAGAACAAACTAGGAAACTAGCCACAGGGTTACTCAAAGCACCGCTTTGAGGTTACAGATAAAGTTGACGTGGTTGAAGAGATTTTCGAAGAGTATAAGTAAACTATCCAGCAAGTCTTTCCATTATAAAAGGCATCCAATCAAGTTTTCAGACCTGATTGGATGCCTTTTTCTGATCACTTGCTTCTTTGCATTACCAAATAATCACGCGCTCTTCTGGTGAACGCCACATACCGTCTCCTTCTTTGACATCATAGGTTGTAAAGAAATCATCGAAGTTTGGCACTTGCACATTGACACGGAGTTTGGCTGGCGCGTGCACATCGACGCTAGCCAAAAGTTTCATAAATTCTGGGCGACCTTTCATGCGCCAGATACGACCGAAGTTGTAGAAGAATTCTTCTGCCGAGAAGTCTGGTTCTCGCTTAGCTGCTTCAAGCGCTGCAGCGATTCCTCCCAAGTCAGCCACGTTTTCTGATACAGTCAATTTACCGTTGATGGTTGCTCCATAAGAATCCTGTCCATCAAACTGGTCAATAACTTTTTGTGTTTTCTCCTTGAAGGCAGCATAGTCACTCTCTGTCCACCAATCTTTGAGGCTACCATTTTCATCAAAGGAAGCTCCGTTGGTATCAAAGGCGTGGGAAATTTCATGGGCAATAACTGCCCCAATCCCACCATAATTAGCAGAAGATGACTGATGCAAGTCATAGAAAGGAGCCTGTAAAATAGCCGCCGGGAAGACAATCAGGTTCTTCTGTGGATTGTAGTAGGCATTGACCATGTGAGCAGGCATGCCCCATTCCTTGTAGTCTACAGGTTGGTTCCACTTGCTCCAACTGTGTTTGATTTCCACACGCGCAAAGGCTAGAGCATTGTCAAAAAGACTAGCAGTCTCATCCACTACCTTGTCTTTGTAGCGTGCTGGCAATTCTTCTGGATAACCGATGTAAGGCTTGATAACATTGAGTTTGACGATGGCCTTGTCACGAGTTTCAGGAGTCAGCCAGTCATTCTTAGCCAAGCGTTCCTTATAGACATCAATCATAGTTGCCACTTTTTTCTCCACGTCCGCCTTAGCCTCTGGAGAGAATTTTTCATGGGCATACCAAAGACCTAAGGCTTGTTTGAAAGGACCTTGTGCTAGCTGGTAGGCTGCCTTGACCTTGTCTTTGGCTTCTGGAACTCCAGAAAGCGCACGACTGTAAGCACCTGACAAGACACGGATTTCTTCTGTTAAATAGCTGGTTGAGAGATTCACAACACTTAAAATTAAGGTTGCCTTGAGGAGAGGCCAAGCCTCTTCACTATAGAATTGATCTGCTGCTTGCCAGAAACGTTCTTCGTCTACGATAACCTTGTCTGGCACTTGTCCAAGAACGGCTTGGAAAAAGTCATCCAAAGGTAGGGCAGGTGCGAATTTTTTGAAATCTTCATAAGAATATGGATGATAGAGTTTAGCATATTCTGAACTTTCTTCATTAGAAAGCACCACCGCTGCAACTCGGCGGTCCAATTCTAGTCTTTTCTCTAGCAAGTCTTCAATTTCTTCATCAGAGAAATCATAAGCCTTGAGAAGATTTGTACTGGTTTCTTTCCAAAGAGTCAAAAGCTCTTCACGCTGAGGATGGTCTTCAGCATAGTAGGTCGTATCTGGAAGGATCGTGCTTGGAGCACTAGCCCATAGAACATTGATTCTGGCATCCATAAAGTCTGGCGATACACCAAAAGGAAGGAAATTAGGTTTTCCTGCAAGCTCAAACTCTGCTAGTTTAGCTGTAAAATCCGCAAAAGTCTCCAATTCTTGGAATTCTTTAAGAAGTGGTAAGACAGGTTTGATACCGTCAGCTTCTCTCTTGTCGAAATCACGAACTAGGCGGTGGTATTTGACAAAGTTTGCCAAGATAGCATCCTCAGGCACTTCTTCTCCTGCCAACCACTTGTCTGTTGTCGCCAGCATCAGATCTTCAATTTCCTGGTCTAAATCAACAAAACCTCCTGTTTGAGACTTATCTGCTGGAATTTCAGCTGTTTTCTGCCATTCCCCATTGATTGCATCATAAAAATCATCTTGATAACGTGTCATCTTGTTCTCGCTTTCATTTGTACTTGTTTTTAGCTTAACAAAAATTACCTAGGAATGCAATTAAAAATGAACTTTCTCTTACCATCATTTTTCAGTTATTATTTTAATTTTTTTAAAAATTAACTTGACTTAATTTTTTTTTTAAGGTATATTAAGAGACAGGAGGAATATAAGTTTATGATACGTATCGAAAACCTCAGTGTCTCCTACAAAGAAACGTTGGCACTTAAGGATATTTCACTAGTGCTCCATGGACCAACAATTACCGGTATCATTGGCCCAAACGGCGCTGGGAAATCAACACTATTAAAAGG
Source organism: Streptococcus sp. 5004 (assembly GCF_013276755.1). GTDB lineage: Bacteria > Bacillota > Bacilli > Lactobacillales > Streptococcaceae > Streptococcus. The sequence goes on from NZ_VMLP01000008.1 coordinate 36,002, forward strand.
TATGCTGGGAATTATCCCACATCAAGGTCAGGCATTTCTCGATGACAAGGAAGTTAAAAAATCCTTACACCGAATTGCCTATGTCGAACAAAAAATCAATATCGACTACAACTTTCCCATCAAGGTCAAGGAATGTGTCTCGTTAGGACTCTTTCCCTCTATCCCTCTCTTTCGAAGTTTAAAGGCTAAACATTGGAAGAAAGTGAAAGAAGCCCTTGAAATCGTCGGTCTAGCTGACTACGCTGAGCGTCAAATCAGTCAACTATCTGGAGGTCAATTCCAGCGGGTTTTGATTGCCAGATGTTTGGTACAGGAAGCCGACTATATCCTCTTGGATGAACCCTTTGTTGGGATTGACTCTGTCAGTGAGGAAATCATCATGAATACGCTGAGAGATTTGAAAAAAGCTGGGAAGACGGTTCTCATCGTCCACCACGACCTCAGCAAGGTTCCCCACTACTTCGATCAAGTCTTGCTTGTCAATCGAGAAGTGATTGCCTTTGGTCCAACCAAAGAAACCTTTACCGAAACCAATCTCAAAGAAGCTTACGGTAATCGACTCTTTTTCAATGGAGGTGACCTATGATTGCAGAATTTATCGATGGATTGCAAAAATTCCATTTCTTACAAAATGCCTTGATAACAGCCATTGTCGTCGGGGTCGTAGCTGGAGCTGTGGGATGTTTCATCATTCTACGCGGGATGTCACTCATGGGAGATGCCATTTCACATGCTGTCTTACCAGGTGTAGCCCTCTCCTTCATCTTGGGCCTTGACTTCTTTATCGGAGCCATTGTCTTTGGACTGCTAGCTGCCATCATCATTACCTACATCAAGGGAAACTCGATTATCAAAAGCGATACCGCCATCGGCATTACCTTTTCTTCTTTCTTAGCCCTCGGTATCATCTTGATTAGTGTCGCTAAAAGTTCAACTGACCTTTTCCATATCCTTTTTGGTAATATTCTAGCCGTCCAAGATACGGATATGTTTATCACTATGGGCGTAGGGGCGGTCATTCTCTTGTTAATCTGGATTTTCTTCAAGCAACTCTTGATCACTTCCTTTGATGAACTTCTGGCTAAAGCCATGGGAATGCCTGTCAATTTCTATCACTACCTCCTCATGATACTCCTGACTCTCGTGTCTGTGACAGCCATGCAAAGTGTTGGAACTATCCTGATTGTAGCCATGCTGATTACCCCAGCTGCAACTGCTTATCTGTATGCTAATAGCCTGAAAAGTATGATTTTCCTTTCCTCAACCTTTGGAGCTACAGCTTCAGTTTTGGGACTCTTTATTGGCTATAGTTTAAACTTAGCAGCTGGTTCTAGCATCGTACTTACAGCTGCTAGCTTCTTTCTCATTAGCTTCTTTATCGCTCCCAAACAACGATATTTGAAACTGAAAAATAAACATTTGTTAAAATAAGGGGTAAAGCCCCAATAAATTGGAGGATCTAATGAAAAAATTAGGTACATTACTCGTTCTCTTTCTTTCCGTTATTGCTCTTGTAGCATGTGCTAGTGGAAAAAAAGAGGCAGCTTCTGGTCAAAAACTAAAAGTTGTTGCTACAAACTCAATCATCGCTGATATTACTAAAAATATTGCTGGTGACAAGATTGATCTTCACAGTATCGTTCCGATTGGACAAGACCCACACGAATACGAACCACTTCCTGAAGATGTTAAGAAAACTTCTGAGGCAGACCTCATTTTCTATAACGGTATCAACCTTGAAACAGGTGGCAATGCTTGGTTTACAAAATTGGTAGAAAATGCCAAGAAAACTGAAAACAAAGACTACTTTGCAGTCAGCGAAGGGGTTGAAGTTATCTACCTTGAAGGAAAAAATGAAAAAGGTAAAGAAGACCCACACGCTTGGCTCAACCTTGAAAATGGGATTATCTTTGCTAAAAATATCGCTAAACAATTGAGCGCCAAAGACCCTAACAACAAGGAATTCTATGAAAAAAATCTCAAAGAATATACTGATAAGTTAGACAAACTTGATAAAGAAAGTAAGGATAAATTTAATAACATCCCTGCTGAAAAGAAACTCATTGTAACCAGCGAAGGAGCATTCAAATACTTCTCTAAAGCCTATGGTGTCCCAAGTGCTTACATCTGGGAAATCAATACTGAAGAAGAAGGAACACCTGAACAAATCAAGACCTTGGTTGAAAAACTTCGCCAAACAAAAGTTCCATCACTCTTTGTAGAATCAAGTGTGGATGACCGTCCAATGAAAACTGTTTCTCAAGACACAAACATCCCAATCTACGCACAAATCTTTACTGACTCTATCGCAGAACAAGGTAAAGAAGGCGACAGCTACTACAGCATGATGAAATACAACCTTGATAAGATTGCTGAAGGATTGGCAAAATAATCCTATGAAAACGTCATTCTCACATGAGCTGGCGTTTTTTCTATGCCCACATTTCCGGTCAAATCATTGGAAAATTCCGGCTGTTTCAGCTAAAATGGAAGAAAAAAGATTGGAGTATCCTATGGTAACTTTTCTCGGAAATCCTGTGAGCTTTACAGGTAAACAACTACAAGTCGGCGACAAGGCACTTGATTTTTCACTCACTACAACAGACCTTTCTAAAAAATCTCTGGCTGATTTTGATGGGAAGAAAAAAGTCTTGAGTGTCGTGCCTTCTATTGATACAGGCATCTGCTCAACTCAAACACGTCGTTTTAATGAAGAATTGGCTGGACTGGACAACACGGTCGTCTTGACTGTTTCCATGGACCTGCCTTTTGCCCAGAAACGTTGGTGCGGTGCTGAAGGTATTGAAAATGCCATCATGCTCTCAGACTATTTCGACCATTCCTTTGGACGTGATTACGCCCTCTTAATCAATGAGTGGCACCTATTGGCACGCGCAGTCTTTGTCCTCGATACTGACAATACGATTCGCTACGTTGAATACGTGGACAATATCAACTCTGAACCAAACTTCGAAGCCGCAATTGCAGCTGCTAAAGCCCTATAGAAAAAATCCTCTGTCACAAAGAGTTCCCCACTCTTTGAAACGGAGGATTTTTGTTTACGAGTAAATATAAGTTCAATCAGCTAATACTCTTCGAAAATCTCTTCAAACTACGTCAGCTTTATCTGCAACCTCAAAGCGGTGCTTTGAGCAACCTGCGGCTAGCTTCCTAGTTTGCTCTTTGATTTTCATTGAGTATTACTCTACAGATTTCAAGGCTTCAAGCATATCAACCTTTCTCAGATGACGATTGACAAAGAAACCAAGCAAGGTCAAAATGGTGCTTACTGCTGCCACTGGAATTACATAGACTTCCCAGCCTACCTGTGGATAAAAGAGAATAGTCGCAGGCGAAATCATTTGAATCAAAAATTGGTGTAAATAGAAACCAGATACCAAACCAAGTACGATTCCCACAAGGGACAGCACAATCGTCTCACGATAAATGTAGAGAGTGACTTCATTATTATGAAAACCGAGAACCTTGATAGTGGAGAGTTCACGGATTCTCTCAGCCACGTTGATATTGGTCAAATTGTAGAGGATAACAATAGCCAATAGAACCGATACGATGACCAAGATGGTCATGGTCTGATTGAGTGAGCTAGCGACGGATTCAAAGAGTCGAATGGCTGAAGCATTCTGGACAACGCTGGACAACGCAGATTGATTCATAAGTAAGCCAGCCTGTCTTTCGATACTAGTAGCACTGGTATTCCTTAACGAGACCAAATAAGTGTTGGCTTGGGGTAGCTGTCCGTAAATTTGCTCATAGCTAGCCTGACTCATATAAATAAAGTGACCAACGTAGTTCTCAGTAATAGCAGCGACTGTTAATTCCTTACCTTCAATTTCTAGAGTCTGCCCAACCTTGACACCTGCCAGCTGGGCAAGTTTAGCTGTAATAACGACGCCATCTTTTAATGTCAGCTCCTGCTGATGATTTTGAAGATGGATAAAGGGAGTCAAATCCTCCTTCTCTGTCATCATAAGGGTAATAGTTTGAAGACCTGCCTTACCTTTGAAATCCTTGTCTAGCGTTTTAGAATAGATTTTCTGGTAGGCTTTGATGTCCTGCCCTTTCAACACTTCTTCTAGCTCTGCCTTGTCTTGATTGGTCGCACTAGGATTTTCAGAGACAATCATCTGATACTGTTGGATTTGTTGAAACTGTCTAGACGGAACTCCTGCTACAGAGGATTGAATTCCTAAACCTGCAAAAAGCAGAGCGACTGAGCCCGCCACACCAAATATTGTCATCAACATCCGCTGCTTATAACGGAAGATATTGCGAGCTGTTACCTTATGAGTAAAACTGAGACGACGCCAGATAAAACTGAGACGCTCCAGTAAAATTTTAGCTCCTTTAACAGGAGGTTTAGGCAGTAAAAGCTGGGCTGCTTCATCATGAAGTTCCCTCCGAGCCACCAGATAGGCTGGTAACACACTCGCCAACCAACTCAATCCAAGAGCTAGTATACTATAGCTCCAATAGAACTGAATCTGGGTTTCTCCCACCACCATGCCTTTTGTAATGACACTTGAAATCACACTGGCTAGTAAATAATGGCCAAGTATACTACCTAGAGCCGTTCCGACAGTTCCAGCTACTAGGCCGTAGAGGAGAAACTTGGCGATAATATCCTTGCTACGATAGCCCAAGGCCTTAAAAATCCCTGCATGTGTTCGCTCTTCATCCACAAAACGAGTCATAGTTGTGAAGGTAACCATAGCCGCTACGGCATAAAGAACCACAGGAAAGATATTGCCCACTGCTCGAATACTGGATGAAGCATTGCTATACATGAGATAGCCCTGACCACCTGGCATGGTCTGACGATTATATACTTGATACTTGGGCTCAGCTAAATCATCCAAGACTTGCTGATGTTTTTCTAATTTTTCCTTTTCTTGGGCTAGATTTTGTTCAGCCTGCTTTAGTTTGTCCTCTTCCTTGCTCAATTCCTGCTTAGCTTGGGTAAGTTGAGCACTGGCATGCTCTCTCTGAGATTGAGGAAGCAAGGCTAGTTGACTTTCCTGAGACTGTAAACGAGCTTGAGCAGCTGCTAAACGACGCTTGCCTTCCTGCAAATTAGCCTGAGCCTTGTCAAGGATCTCTTGCCCCTTATCGAGAGACTCTTGCCCTTCTTTTTTCAATACTTGCAGACGTGCCTTGCCATTATCTGATAGAACTTGTTCAAGGTCTTCCTGATGTTGCTTGGATTTTTCTTCATAAGCTACTGAAAAAGCATTTAAGCCTGCTAAATCTTGATATTTCAAACGAGCTATATTGTAGACTTTCTGATCAAACTGACTCGGTAAAATCACCCCATAGACTGTCAGAGTCCCACTTCCACTGCCTGCGTAGCCCATATCTCGCTGGGAGAGGATTTCAGCCGAATCCACAAAACCAGTAATGGTATAAGTATGGTCTTTTAAAGAGGAATGACCCTCTTCTTTTTCTTTAAAACTAATCTCCTTTCCCACGCTGTATTGGCCTTGTAAATGAGTGCCCAAAGCGATTTCCTTGTCTGACTGAGGAAGTCGTCCCTCTCTTAGCTGAAAGATTGAAATTCGCTCTGGTCTGGAGTACAGTCGAATGGCATCCTGCCCATTCTCCATAGTCACATCTGTCAAATAGCCAAACTCAATCTCTGCGCCCTCCGTCTGTCCTAGTTCTTCTTGATCTGCTTGATCCAAACCATAGTTAGACATGACTGCCAAATCCAAGGTTTGAGCAGTTGTTAAATAAGCATTAGCTGTCGCCTCCATGTTGGGACTGGTTACTTTGAGGCCTACTAAGGCTAGAGACCCTAACATCATCAAGGTCATGATGGATAAAAAACGCCCCTTGGAGCCTGTGAAGGACTGAATTAAGTCCTTCCAATAGGTTTTTCGCTTGATCATGCTAGTACTCCAAACTGTCAATATCCTGAGGATGCTGGTTGACCACCACATCCTTGACACTGGCATCGTGCATATGAATTACGCGATCAGCAATGGGCGCTAAAGCTCCATTATGAGTCACGATGATCACCGTCGCTCCCTTTTGACGAGACATGTCTTGGAGAATCTTCAAGACTTGCTTGCCTGTCTGATAATCCAAGGCTCCAGTCGGTTCATCACAAAGGAGGATTTTAGGATTTTTGGCTACCGCGCGTGCAATGGAGACTCGCTGTTGCTCCCCTCCAGAAAGCTGAGCTGGAAAATTATTGAAACGATGAGCCAGACCTACATCTGTCAAGACCTGCTCAGAATCCAAGGCATCCATCACGATTTCAGAAGCCAGTTCCACATTTTCCTTAGCAGTTAGATTGGACACTAGATTGTAAAACTGAAAAACAAAACCGACATCGTTGCGGCGGTAATTGGTTCGCTGGTGGGAACTATAGTCTGCAATATTGACACCATCAATCCAGATTTCCCCGTCGTCATTGGTATCCATGCCTCCAAGAAGGTTAAGAACTGTTGACTTGCCTGCACCTGATGCACCTAGAATGATGACCAACTCGCCTTCTTCAATTTCAAAATTCACATCACGATTGGCCACAATTTCCGTGTCCCCAACCTGATAACGCTTGTAACAGTGTTTCATCTCAATATAAGCCATCAGACCCACCCTCTCTCAAACAAATTACTTCCTATTACCATTATAACGCTTTTTCAACTAGTTGGAAACTGCTTACATTCTCAAATCCTTATTAAAAGGCAGTTTCAAATTACTGCCTTTTATCATCTTCTTAAAAATAAAATTGAACCAGATCACCTTCTGCTGTTGCCACCGAAACACAATCTTTCTCTATGCATTTCACTTTTGCTTTTTCTTGATTCACTTCAATCACACTTTTTTCAATATCTGGATAAGAGACTCGCAAATCTCCCCCGCTTCTTGATAAAATGGTCAACTGTAAGAGTTTTTTATCCTCCCACCTCATGCTCACTTCAAAATGTCCACGTGCCATTAAGCCTGAAACGGAACCTCTTGACCATGCATCGGGTAGGGCTACTAGAGGTACCAGATAAGCTGAATGAGACTGGAGTAACATTTCTGCCATGCCACTGCTAGCACCAAAATTACCATCTATCTGAAAAGGAGGGTGGCTACACCAAAGATTTGGCAAGGTGGATGACTTTAACTGCTCTGCTAATAATTTATGGGCTCGATTACCATCTCCTAGACGCGCCCAAAGATTGATCTTATTGGCCTTGGACCAGCCTGTGCCGCCATCTCCACGATCATTGAGGCTAGCACGCGCCGCTTCAAGATACTCTTGTCCCTTGTAGCTAAAGAGATTTCCAGGATAAAGTCCCACCAGATGGGAAGCATGCCGATGTTGGGCCTCAACTTTCTCATTTTGAAAATACTGCTCTTCCTCCTCATACCACTCCCTGATTCGACCAGATTGATTGATTTGAAGAGGATTAAGCAAGTCAAACTTCTCCTTGACCTCAGTCAACAAAGCCTCATCCAGTCCCAATTCCTGAGCAGCCTGAATAAAATCATGAAATAATTGCCAAATCAGAGATTGGTCATAGGTATTGCCAATCGAAATCGGACCATGTTCTGGCGAATAAGATGGAGAAGAAACCCAACGCTGCGCCTGCTGATCCTCATGTAAAAAGGCATTCCAAAAACGAACCGTTTCCCTCAACATGGGATAAATTTTATCCCTGAGATAGTCTTGGTCCCTATAAAATGAATAGGCTTCATAAACAGTTTGCATCAGCCACGCATTGGCAGCTGGCGACCAACCCCAATAGTAATCCCAACCAGGTGCCGTCCAACCAAAGGGAGTCGCTTGAGTATGAACCAACCAACCATTCTCCTCTCCTTCCCGAGAGACGATTCCTGCATACCTTGCAGCCGCTAGACGACCATAGACACGCAAATCATCTACATAGTTGATGACCGGAAAGGTCGTCTCTAGAAGATTAGTAACATAGGCTGGCCAATAATTCATCTGCAGATTGATATTCAGGTGATAGTCCGAATTCCACGGAGGATTGTCGACCGCATTCCAGATTCCCTGTAGATTAGCTGGTAGAGTATCCGGACAGTCTCTAGAAGAACTAATCAATAAATACCGTCCATACTGGAAGAACAATTCCTCCAAAGCCTGCCCCTCTTGTGGCTTATAATTTTTTAGCAAATCATCTGTAGTGGATGCATCAACATCAGCTCCCAAATCCAATTGAACACGCTGAAATAAAGCTTGGTAGTCCTCAATATGCCTTGATTTCAATTGGGCATATCCCTTTTCTTTAGCTTTCTCCACCAAGTCCTTCACCTGTTGCTCCAAATCTAGTTTCTTGCGATAATTACTAGCAGGATTTTGGGCAAAATCCGTCTTAGCGGCCAAGAAGAGGTTGGCATAACTGGCTCCTGATATCTGAACCTTATCTGCCCAAACTCTAATATCCCCATCTGTTTGCCAAGCTAAACAGCTAGCAAACTGCAGGTCATTATCCTTAACTCTTCCCTTCATCAAGATATAAGAATCAGTAATATCCAGTTGGCACTCCTTGTAATCAGACTTTTCCTCCTCATACTTTCCATCAGAAGCCAAATCACGACTTAGCGACAGTTCTATAGTAAAATCTAGAGTTTCCGCCCCTTCCTTAGTAAAGCGCTGAACCAAGAGATTATCTGGAAAACTCGCAAAAGCTTCACGTTCAAATTTCGTTCCCTTATAGACATAAGAAGTCGTCGCAAGCGCCTTACTGATATTCAGTTGCCTCTGGTAATCCGTAACCTGAGACAAAGTCGTACCTTGCTGACTAAACTCAATGTGAATATCCCCAAAGGATAGATAGGTCCCATATTGACTCGTTTTTGGCCCGATCAGGTGCTGTTCAGCCAGTTCCTTAGCCCGATTGTAATCTCTCTTTTCCAAAGCCTGCCGAATCTCAGCTAAAAAACCATACTGGTCCTGAAGATTTCCACCCTGATAATCGGAACTATCAGGAAGTGGACCACCAGACCAGAGACTTTTTTCATTAAATTGAATCCTCTCAGCCCCTATAATCCCAAATACTTTTGCCCCTAAAGAACCATTGCCTATTGGTAAAGCCTCTTCTTCCCAACCCTTATATGTTGTTGAAGCTGGTCTCTTGTAGGCCAATACATAATCTTGTTTTTTATTCCTTATCATACTACCATACTAACATAAAAAGCCTAGAAATCAATTCTAGACTTACAATTTTTTATTTTCCAAGGTAGTATTCAGAAACTACGTTCAATTTTTCGTCGAATTCGAATACCAATGGTGGGAAGTTAGGGATTTCCACGTCCATGATTTCGTCGTCTGACAAACCTTTGATGTGTTTTACAAGGGCACGGATTGAGTTACCGTGAGCTCCTACGAATACGTTTTTACCATCTTTAAGAGCTGGAGCGATTTTATCTTCCCAGAATGGAAGGGCACGTTCCAAAGTCACTTTCAAGTTTTCAGCATCTGGAATAACTGAATCGTCAAGTGAAGCGTAACGACGGTCTGTGTGAGCTGAGTGCTCATCATCACGATCCATGTTTGGAGGCAATACATCGTATGAACGACGCCAGATGTGAACTTGCTCATCACCAAATTGTTCAGCAGCTTCAGCTTTGTTTTTACCAGTCAAACCACCGTAGTGACGTTCGTTCAAACGCCATGATTTTTCAACTGGAACCCACAATTGGTCAGAAGCTTCAAGAGCCAAGTTAGTTGTTTTAATCGCACGTTTCAATACTGAAGTATAAGCTTGGTCAAATTCGATACCAGCTTCTTTGATCAATTTACCAGCGTCAATCGCTTGTTGTGTACCTTTTTCAGACAAATCAACATCAGCCCAACCAGTGAAAAGGTTAGCTTTGTTCCATTCAGACTCACCGTGGCGAGCAAAAACCAATTTTACCATTAGATGGATTCTCCTTTAAATTTTCCGAGGTTTCCCCTCGTTTATCTATTCTATTTTACACAATTTTTCACAAAAAAGCTAGTCATAACCAAAAAGGAAAGAGTTTCACACATGAAGAAACGAAACCTATCTTCATGTGCTACCCTAATTAGTAAATTTATTTTCCTCATCAAATATTGAAGTTCTAAAATCATCAGTTTGATCTAGATAAGCTTTGAAAATAGCTTTTTTAAGTTTGTAAACTTTACTACTTTCTTTTGGATATAATATTGAAGCATAATTAGTAGCATCTTCTTGCACCGCTTTTTCAATCAATGTTTTTAACTTACTAATATTATCAATAGTTACCGTCTCTTGACGTCTCCAATTAGTTGGATCTATAAAGTTAATATTTGTTAATTTATTAAATTTACTTTCTCGTTCTTTATACATTGCTTTTTTAAAATCAGCCCAAGATGAATACTGGTTATTAAATATCTTATTAAGCACTAATTTATCAGTTACCAATCCTACTTCTTTACCGTATGAATTAATTTTACTTCCATTAGCTTTCGCTTCATTTTCATATTGGTTAGAAATATATGGTACCATACCTTCTTTATATCCTTTTGCAGCTAATAGTTCAAATGCCATACGACGAGCCATTAAATCACCCGGAGTCCCTTTATCACTACTTAAGGCAGAATATATTGGCGAGAAAAGATTGATTGTGTAGTATCCATTTCGTTTATACTCACCTTCATCAATATACCCTCTTCTTGTGATTATATCGTTTTCTATTAAACTATTGAAAGAAGTTAATTTATTAAGCTCATCTAGTTTTAATCTACGAACAACATTTGTTGCGTAAACCTCATTTCCATCAGGATCAGGTTTAAATTTATTCTCAACTTTTCTCAACAGATCATATTTTTGATTGCTATCTAACTTAGCTACTGCTTCTCCTTCTAACATCTCAAGTGTATAAACTAAATCAAATAAATTGTGCATATATTTACGTAAATCTTCTGCATTATTAAATCGTTGAGTTGGATCTTTTACTTGTAGTCTATCAGCATTTTCCGCTTCATTATATTTCAACACAGAGTTTATCGTGATTGTTGCATCATTTGGATGATCAGGAGCTTGAAGTAATCCTTTAGCATAAAACTCTGGTCCAAGTCCATTTCGTCTTCCATAGCCTCCAAGATAAATTTCTCTATCTGAGTTATGTGTCATTTCATGAGTATATGTTACTGCACCAGATTTATCTAGCATACGATAAGCCATATAGTAGAATGCATCACCTGTCGCATATGCTCCATGTTGATTATGAACAACATTGTTTCCAGCAGGACCAAAGAAGTTTTTAATAGCTGGATGATTAGTTTCAAAGTTAGCTTCTTGTAACTTATTATCTTTATCATTTCCAAATCTAAATGCATCATAAACTAGTACACTTCTATATAATTTTTCTTTATTTTCTTTATCTAGAATTTTATACCAATAATCATAATGATCTCTAAATCGTTTAGCCGCTGCTTGTGCATTATCTTCTACAAATTTATTTAATTTCTCTCCCTTAGGATGTTCAGGACTTCTATATCTATCATAAGCACCAAATCCTATAGTTGAAATATTGGCAATCATAAATATCATTTTTTCTTCTGGTAAAGTTAATAACGGTAAGACCATACTTTGATATTTCCATGATGGACTAGTTAATCTATCATAAACACCTATAGAGTGTTCTGTTCCTTGTTCTGACTGCTTAGAACTTACTTCAGGAATAGTAGATTTTTCTTCAACTATATAAGCTTTAGATTGTGTTTTGAACCAGTCGTTATTAGAAGTAGTTGGTAAGAATACTTTTCTATATTCTTCTAATGCCTTGAATAAAGTTTCTGTCCCATAATTTTTAGATAATAATACATTGTAAGTAATTACATTATTTTTAGCTAATAAATTGTTAAAGCCAGATTTACCTAATTCAATAACATTATCTAGAGCTGAACTATTTGATTTACCAAAGAAATCTAAATGATATAATACTAAATCTTTTGCACTTGCATTATCATATTTAAAATTATACCAGCGTTCAAGATATGTTAAACCTAGAAGTAACGCCTCTTTATTTTTCTTGATTTTCTCGATTACATAATTATCAATTATCGAATTACTATTCTCAGCGATTGCTGCATCTGCTGACAGAAGTTTCGCTAAACTATCACCTATAGCTTCTTTTGTTTTTTCAAATTGTTCATCTAGATATAATTCTGTTAATTTTATGTTACTAGAAATATCTAATACTTTTCTAACAGCACCTGAATCATATTGAACAGATTTCAGGTCATTTAAAACAGTTTTTACAATATTATCATAATTATGTAATAGCGTATTAGGTGTGTATATTAATTTTGTATTAGCTATTTCATATTCTGCTACTTTAGAGAAATCTTGTCGATATTTTACATCCAATGTTTGAGAAGTATTATCTGAATAATAAAGTAACAGTTTATTAATACTAGCTTTATGTTTATTAATATCTGTGATTACTTCTTTATCCTTCATTGGAACTACAGACACAACCTCTTTAGTAAATAAATCATTATTAGTGTCTACTAAATTACCATACTTAACAATAGTCTCTCTGTTATAGAAAGGTAATAGTTTCTCAATATTTTTATATACTCTTAATCTGTTAACATCAGCATCTTTTAAGTTTTTATAATCTGTTTCATATCTAGAAGAGAAATTAAAGTCTTCTATCTTAGTATTTTTCTTAGGAACAAGTTCAGCTTTTTTCTCGAGAACTTTATTATTTTCTAATACAGTTCCTCTTTGTATTTCTGAATCTCTACTTAGTATTTCATCATCTACTTGTACTACATTGACTACCTTATTATTTTGATTACTATAAGTGTTAGTTGCTCTTATTCCTTTAAAATCATAACCAGCAATAGCATTACCGTTCGTAACATTAACGTCACTTAATACATTTTTAAGTTGACCTGAGTTTCTTTCATCTGATGATTCTCTATCCCAAAGATACCCTGCAACTCCTCCAACATAACCAAAATGTTTTACATTATTAAGATTTCCTTCAACATAACTATTTCTGATAGTTGCATTTTTATCAACAACTCCCGCTATGCCACCAACAACCTGATCTCCTGTATTAGCATTTGTCGCCATATCAATAGATGAAATTGATCTATCAATCAAAGCACTAACTCCTGAAAGTTTTCCTACTAAACCACCTATTTGATAAGTAGCTTTTGTATCATAAGTATTCGTTATTCTACCAGTAAAACTACTTTCAGAAATTATAGAGTTAGTAACTTGTGAAACTAAACCACCAATGCTACGCTCACCAGCAATTACACCAGATGAATGAACGTTAGTAATGTTAGTACCATTTTTCGCTTCTTTAGCAATTGTAGCAGCATCATCTTTAGAAGAAATATTTGCTTCTTTTATTGAAATATCTTTTACTGTAGCACGGTTTAAAGTTCTAAATAATGGTTTTTTCAGATTATATATAGCGTAGTACTTATCATTATTTTTACCAATTAATGTACCTGTAAACTCATTACTAACATAGCTTTCTTGACCATCTTGAAGTTCTACTTCACGAGCATCCATAGTTGCTCCTAAACGAAACTCTCCAGAAGGATTACTATTCATAGCATCTACTAGATTTTTAAACGATGTATAAACTCCATTTTCACTTCTCACCATCTTAGGTAGGTAGTAAGTGTAATTGTCTAAAGTACTATTGTTTTCATGTTGAATTAAATCATTAGCTTGTCCTACAATTTTATAAACATCTTGATTATCTTTTGTAGCACTTTCAATACTCTTAACGGGTAACATAACATCTTTAAAATTCTCCGATTTTACTTTCATAAAGTAATTTGTTGGATTAGTTGGAACACTCGCAAGTGAAGTTACATGTCGATATTTATTATTTTCTACTGTAAACAATTCCACATTTGAAATATTTCTAAGTTCTAGTTTCTTGTCGACTTGTTTTTCTTCTGCTTTTGGTGATGATTCTTCTTTTCCTGTAGATGTTCCTTCTATTGACGCTGTTGGGTCTGATCCTACTTGTACAGCTGGTTCATCACCCTGTGGTTTTTCTGAATCTGAATTAGATGATTCTGAGTTTTCGTTCACAGTCGAAGCTTCAGTATTTTGTGAATTTGTTTCTTCTTTATTGCCTTCTGTTACTGAAGGTGATGACTCTGAATTACCTGAATCATTTGTAGCATCTACAGATGGAATAGTTGAAGTTTCTGACGTTGGTTCGGATTTATTTTCTTCTCCAGCTGGTTGCGTAGCTGTTGACTCCCCTTCAGAAGCAGTTGATGAAGATTCAGTTGAAGAAACTGAATCCTCCGCTTTACCTTCTTCTCCTGATTCTTTTGGTGCTGGGGTTGCTTCTGCTGGTTGGCTTTGTTCTCCTGAAGTTGTAGCCTCTACCACTGGTGCTTCTGAAACTTCTGCTTTTGGTGTTGTTCCTGAAGCTTCTTCTGTTGAACCTAGAGTCGCTTCTGAACTTCCTTCCGCTGCTGGTGCACCTGTTGTAGCTACTTCTGAACCTGTTCCTGCTTCTTCAGTTTCTTTTACTTCATTTCCTGCTGTTGTTCCTGCTTCTTTTGGAGCTGGTTTCGCTGCCTCGGACTCTGTTACTTTTGGTTCCGGTGCTTCTGTTGCACCTGGTTGTTCTTCTTTATTTTCTGGAGTTGTAGGTGCTTCTGTTTTTGGTTCAGCCAATTCTGCTGACTCTGTTCCTGTTTCTCCTTCTGAAACTGTTCCTTCAGGTGTATCTTCTTTTGGAGTTGTAGGTGCTTCTGTTCCTGATTCTTCAGTTTCTTTTCCTGTTACTCCTGGAGTTACTTCTGAAGCCCCTTCTGTTCTTCCTGAAGCTCCATTTGCCACTAATTCTGTTGAATCTGGTGCTGATTCTGCTGTTCCTGTAAATGTTCCTTCAGGTGTTGATTCTGCTTCTTTAGGCTCAGCTGGTTTTTCTACCTCTGGCGCTGATTCTGTTGGTGCTGGAGACACTGGTTTTTCTGCTTTTGGCGTTGTTACAGTTGGCTCTTCTGCTTTTTGTGCTACTGGAGCTTCTGTTTCTTCTTTAACTTCTGGGCTTGTCTCTGCTGGTGCTTCTGAATCAGGTTCTTCACCCGATTCTTCCGCTCTTTCCACTACTGGTGCTGATACAGGCTGATAAACTGGGCTATAGTTCACAGTCATTTTTTCAACTTTCTCAGTGACATCTGTTAATTCAAAGGTAACAGCTTTTGTTTCCTGATCTTTCTTGAGCAAGACTTCGTAAGTGCGAACTTCGCCACTTGCACCACTTTCTTTGATGACAATCTTGTGTTTTGTGACTGTATCTGAAACCGTTTCAGCTTCGGTAAAGTACAATTCATTGTGCGGTAAGAATAAATTCTTGCCTGAAGCTTGATTCATTTCTTGGAGTACATCTACAGGGATATTACTTGCTTCGCTGATAACACTTAATGTATCTCCCCACTTAATGACATACTTAAATAAATCACCTTCTTTTTGAAGGTCAGCTTTCACTTCCTCAACTGTTCTAGCTACCCAGACACCATCTTGTTCACTGGCTGATACAGTTGGAGCTAAAAAGCCCAGACCTAGCAAAATCACACCTGTCGCAACAATTGCACCAGTTCTTAATTTTCTAAAGCCACGGAGGGACAAGCTTCCTCTAACATTTGTTTGTCTCATAATGTTTATTTCTCCTCACTAGTTTAAGAAATCGCAAGAAAAACAATCTTGCGATTTTATCATACTTACTTTCTCCTAGTATTAGCAAAACCAATTCTCATCAAACTTTAGCACCTCACAAGAGAGATTATAAACTTAGAATAACTAATTTTTATATACTAGACGCATAGAGACTTCTCAACCTTATTTCTCTTCAAATCCTTCTGCGACTGCGTCTGCAAAGTTTTCTTCTACGATGCTTGCACAGTGGTCACAGATGACTGCATGGTAGCTGCGTTCTGCTGTTGTTGGGTCGATACGACGGCAACGGTCACATACTTGGCCTGCAGCGCGTTCAACTGTGAAGGCTACATCTTCGAAGCTAACAGCAGTTTCTGGAGCTAGTCCCTCTGCGATGGTCAATTCAGACACGATTAAAAGTTGAGCTACATTGCTGTTTACTGC
The DNA here is from genome assembly GCF_013276755.1 of Streptococcus sp. 5004. Lineage (GTDB taxonomy): Bacteria > Bacillota > Bacilli > Lactobacillales > Streptococcaceae > Streptococcus. The sequence goes on from NZ_VMLP01000008.1 coordinate 52,087, forward strand.
TTCGAGTAAAGTTTTCACAACTTCATTTGGATAAACTGTCAAGTGTGCTTCAAGTGATTTACCGATTACTTTTGCATTACGAGCTTCTTCCAAGGCTTTTTGAGCTTGTCCACGGAAGTCCATGAAGGCAGCCCATGTATCCAAGATTTCTTCTTGGTTAGCAAAAGTTTCCGCTTCTGGCAATTCTGATAATTGAACAAAATCTTCTGCTTCAAACTCAAGGTATGACCAGATTTCTTCCGCAGTGTGAGGAAGGATTGGTGTCAAGAGTTTGGTGATTTTCACAAGAATGTCATAGAAGACAGTCTGCATTTGACGGCGTTCCAGTGATTTGGCACCTTCGATGTAAACAACATCTTTAGCAAAATCAAGGTAGAATGCTGACAAATCAACGTTGATAAAGTTCACCAAGGCCTTATAGATTGTCAAGAATTCAAAGTCCGCATAGGCATCACGAATGGTCTTGACAAGCTGGTTAAAGCGAATCGTCATGTACTTATCAACTGAACGAAGTTCATCGTAAGCGACTACATCTTGAGCTGGGTTAAAGTCAGATGTGTTGGCAATCAAGAAACGAAGAGTGTTACGAATCTTACGGTAAGTTTCAGAGACTTGGCTCAAAATATCCATAGAGATACGCACGTCGTTGCTTGAATCCACACTTGTTACCCAAAGACGCAAGATTTCAGCACCAAATTGTTTTTCAACATCACTTGGAGCAATGGTATTTCCAAGAGATTTAGACATCTTCTCACCTTTACCGTCAAGGGCAAAACCTTGTGACAAGATTTGCTTGTAAGGTGCTACACCATGGTTGGCAACAGATGTGATGAGTGATGAGTTGAACCAACCACGGTATTGGTCAGAACCTTCTAGGTAAAGGTCTGCTGGGTAAGTCAACTCAGGACGGTTTACTACAACTCCATTCCATGATGAACCTGAGTCAAACCAAACGTCCATGATATCTGTTTCTTTTTTGAACTCACCATTTGGTGAACCTGGATGAGTAAATCCTTCTGGCAAGAGGTCCTTAGCATCACGTTCCCACCAAATGCTTGAACCATGTTCTTCAAAAAGTTGAGCTACGTGTTCAATCGTTTCAGCAGTCATGATCGCTGTACCATCTTCAGCGTAGAAGATAGGAAGCGGAACACCCCAAGCACGTTGACGAGAGATAACCCAGTCGCCACGGTCACGAATCATATTGTAAAGACGGACTTTACCCCATTCTGAGTGGAATTTCACTTTTTCAATTTCATCCAAGATTTCTTGGCGGAATTTTGAAACAGAGGCGAACCATTGTGGTACTGCACGCCAGATGATTGGTTTCTTGGTACGCCAGTCAAATGGGTATGAGTGGGAGATTTCTTCTTGGGCAAGAAGGAGGTTACCAAGTTTTTCAATAACAGTTGGAACTACCTTTTCATAGAATTGACCTTCAAACTCAGCACCAGCATTAGCCATCATGATACCACGTTCGTCAACAGTGACTGCGACTTCAAGATCATTAGCAATACCGACATTGTAGTCGTCCTCACCAAAACCAGGGGCTGTATGGACAATACCAGTACCAGAGTCAGTTGTAACATGGTCACCAAGAATCACCAACTCATCTACAGCTGTATCCCATGGGTGTTCTGTTACGATGTGGTTCAATTCTTGACCACGGTAAGTTGCCAACACTTGAACATCAGCCCAATCAAATTTCTCAGACAAGCTAGTCAACAACTCTGCAGCAACGACAAACTTACGAGCTTCACCAGCAGGTTGAACCAAAACGTAATCAATATCTGCACCAACCGTCAAACCACGAGAAGCTGTGATGGTAAATGGAGTAGTTGTCCAAACAACGATGTAAGTATCTGTATCTAGAACACCTTTGCCATCTTTGACCTTGTTGGCATAGTAAAGGGAAGTTGAAACCAAGTCATGGTATTCAATCTCTGCTTCCGCAAGGGCTGACTCAGATGACCAAGACCAGTAAACTGGCTTGGCACCACGGTAAATGTAACCTTTATTAGCCATCTCACCAAATACACGGATTTGAGCTGCCTCATAGTCAGGAGTCAAAGTCACATATGGATTTTCCCAGTCACCAGAAACACCCAAACGTTTAAAGTCTTCACGTTGTTTATCTACTTGAGAAAGAGCATATTCACGGCAAAGTTTCAAGTACTCAACCAAGTCCATTTCTTTGCGCTTGACACCTTGTTTTGCCAAAACTTGCTCGATTGGCAGACCATGAGTGTCCCAACCCGGGATAAATGGTGCGTAAAAACCTGACATAGATTTTGAGCGAACAATGATATCTTTTGAAATCTTGTTCATAGCATGTCCAACGTGGATATTTCCGTTAGCGTATGGAGGGCCATCATGCAAGGTGAAATGAGGTTTTCCTTGGTTCAATTCTTGACGACGTTGGTAAAGTTTTGCATCTTCCCATTCCTTTTGCCAAACTGGCTCTTTGGTCGGAAGGCCTGCACGCATTGGGAAAGCTGTTTTCCCAAGGTTAAGGGTATCTTTGAGTTTCATGGTATCTCCTTTATAAATAATAACAAATTAAAAACCACGACTGCCAAAAAGGACGAAAATCGTGGTACCACCTTTATTCGGAAAAAGATTTAGTCTTTCTCCCTCTTATCCCGTAACGTGGGGAACGTCAAATCTTACTAGCTTCAGACTTGAGTTTTTGAGAGGATAATCTTATCGTTAGGGAATGCAGGACTCACACCATCTCCTGCTCGCTGGAAATATAAGGATAAGATATTGTTCTCAGAATATTTCTTATAAAATTGTAACAGATTCTTGCGGTGCTTCAAATCCTGGTGCTGAATCAAACGTTTCTGTAGTTGGTGTTGGAGCCGAAGGATGTACTGGAGCTACTTCTGGTTCTTCGTACATTGGACCAACTGGATGAGCAGGCTCTTCTTCCATTTGAGGACTCACTACAGGAGTTGGATTTTCCACTTCCTGTTTAGCCTGAGCTTCAAATTCAGCCAATTCTTTATTGGCTGCCTCAATACGAGCTTGTAACTCTGCCATTTCTGCTTGAGAGAACTGACGTGTCATATCAATTGGTTCTTCCTCAATTGGAGCTGGAATCGGTTCCCCAAGTACTTCGCTAACCACTTCTTTAAAGGCTTCATCACTGGTTTGAAGATAAGTAGCTGTTGGACGGAGAATATCTTCCCAATCTGAAGATTCAACAATAGCCAACTGGCTCTCAATTGTAGATTTAAGACGTTGGTGGAAGACACGGCTCTTGTTCTTCAATTCTTCTGTTTCAACAGCAACTTTCTTAGCATTATCCGTTGCTTGACGAAGAATCTCGTTTGCCTTATATTTAGCTTCTTCCAACAAGCGTTGCGCATCCTGCTCTGCTTGATGAATGATATTGTTTGAACGTTCATGCGCCGCCTGTTTCACTCGCTCAGCTGTGTCTTGGGCAATCAATACAGACTGGCTCAATGAATCTTTCATCTCATCAAAGTAAGACAAACGCTCTTCTAAACTCTTAATACGCAAATCTTTATCATGATTCGCACGAACAAGATCTTCGTAATCACGAACCACAATATCTAAAAATTCATCGACTTCTTCTGGATCAAAACCTCTGAATCGAGTTCCAAAGGTTTTGTCCTTTATTTCTAATGATGTAATTGGCATTCTATTCCTCACTTACTTAATAATAACTGGACGGTTATTTTTTTCTTCTCTTTTTTCGTTTGTCCCTTATCTTGAAGCAATCTCAAGCGCCCAAATTTTCTCACACTAATCAAGTCTCCAACTTGAACAATATAATCTGATTTGTCTACCACATGATAATTTACTTGGACAAGTTTCTTTTCAATCAACTGGTTTGCTTGATTCCTAGATAGTTTCAAAACATTTGATAAAAGAACATCTAATCTAAAACTAGACACAGATAAATCCAGCTCTCGATACTGTTCTAGCTTATCTATTTTCTCGGTGAAAGGACGGTCCTCCAGCGAAACGGGTATACGGCCAATTTTCTTTAATCCATCTTGAAAGAGAAGAAGAAATTGCTGATTGACCATAATCTGCGCCCGTTCTTCATCTACTAGGATATCTCCAAAAAGTTTCCGTTCAATCCCTAATTGATTGATGACTGTCCCTAAAATCTTAGCATGCGTTAAGTGTTCAAATTTATTGGAATACACTATTTCCTGGAGAGATATTTCAAAATCTGAAAACTCTGGCTGGAAATAATCTGGGTATAATAAAACTCGAACATACTCACTCAAGACGAATTCCCCACTACTGCTACAAGCAAGACCATAGGTTTTGGCCAAAATCTTTAATAGCTTCTCCTGATGAGGATTGATAAAAGGAGTTAAAAAAGGAGCATAGCTATCTTCTACCTTCTTTATCCATTCCATTCCCTTGTCAAGAAATGGACGATCTTCTATGGAGAAATGCTGGTAAATCCCTTTATTCATCCTATCATCGCCAGAAAACGGACTAGGTTTTCTCCTAAAAATCGAATCAAAACAATCGCAACCCAAACAGATAAATCAAGACCTGCTATCTGTAAAGGCAGGCGTTGCAAGGGAGAAAGCACTGGCTTTACCAATGCTACAATCCAACGACCTAAACTGGATTCATAGGCACCTGGAAACCAAGACATGACAGCGAAGGCTACTAAAATCAGGGAGTAAATATCCACTGCATTATAAATCATACGAATTAAAAAAATCATTATCGTACTCTATTTCGCTTCATATCAAAGCCAAACTCACCATTTTGTTCTTCATCTGGCAAGCGAATATCTTCTACATTGACAATGACATTCACTGGTGTCAACAGATACATGGTAGAAGCTACCTTTTTCAGATTACCAGCTAGAACATGACAAGCTCCATCCAAATAGTCCAAACAACGACGGGCCTGCACCTCTGTCATATACTGAAAATCAATCAAAATACTTTCGTTGCCTGCCAATAAATCAACAATTTCTGTTGCGTCTTCATATTTTCTAGGATAACGAACATCTATAATGACCTTATCCGTTGCACGCTGACTCTGATTTGCCAATTCCTGTTGTCTTGCATGAAGTCTGGTGATATTGCTATCTTTTGCACCAGCAGACTGTGAAGGTTGATGCATTGGGAGAGCCGGTTCCTGTGAAGAATTTACTGGAGTAAACACAGGCTCATCTCTTTTTTCATAAGGGAGACTTGAATCCTCATCCTCCGTAAAATAATCTATAAATCTATCGAATCTATCTTTTAAAGACATGGTTCTCTCCTACTTAAAAAATGCTGTACCTATACGAACAAAGGTGGAACCGAATTGAATCGCTTCTTTATAATCACGACTCATTCCCATACTTAACTCAGTCATAGGCATATTTGGAATTTGTTTTTCTTGAATTTCTCTTTGCAAATCTTGGGTCGCCTTGAAAATCTCTTTCAACTGCTCCCTGCTAGCTTCAAAGGGTGCCATCGTCATTAAACCAACATATTCAATCTTATCTAGTCTGGCTAACTCTGGCAAGATTTCCAGCAGTTCCTCTCTCGAAAAACCGTGCTTGCTTTCTTCTTTAGAAATATTTACCTGAAGGAAACACTTGATGACTCGGTCACTTCTTTTTTGAATTTCCTCTGCTAGCTTGACTGAATCCAAAGCATGGAAATAATCAACGTATTGAATGACATCTTTCACCTTACGTCTTTGTAAGGTACCAATCAAATGCCAAGTCACATCTCGATCTTTTAAAGCTTCATATTTCTCCAGAAACTTATCGACACGATTTTCACCGATATGATGAACACCTAGCGGAAGCAAGGCTTCCGCTGTCGGTACATCTACATACTTGGTAACTGCAATGACAGAGACTGAACCACTCTCTCGATGAGCACTCAGACTAGCCTCTGCAACTTCTCGAAAAACAAGTTCTGTATTTTCTTTTACATTCATTTACTTAACGATTTTTGAAAAATGGAGGTGTATCCAATTCATCTTCATCTTGTGATGTTGGGGCTTCAAAGCGTTCAACTGGAGAAACGACTGAATCTGTTGTACGAACAATCGATTCACGGCGAAGATCCCAATCACCAAAAGCAGATGCCTGAGTTGGTTCCAAACGACGTGGATTTTGTTTTGGCAATTCAGCTGTTTCTGCCATATCAAAATGACGATCAAACCCATGTGAATGGGCTGGTTTCACTGTCTCACGGTAGTTAGTAGTCGGTCTAGCTTGTGGAGCCACAACCTTTTCTACGCGGTCTTGACGAACACCCGTTGCGACAACTGTTACACGAATTTCATCACGCATACTTTCATCAATTGAAGTACCGAGCCAGATGTTCACTCCTTGACCTGCTGCCTGGTTCACAATTTGTGAAGCCTCTTCTGCCTCAATCAAGGTTAAGTCGAGCCCACCAGTAACGTTGACGATAACATCCTCAGCACCGTCAATTGTTGTTTCAAGAAGTGGAGAGTAAATTGCCTTACGCGCCGCTTCTACCACACGTTCTTCTCCACTACCGATACCAATCCCCATAAGAGCATTCCCTTTATTTGCCATCACCGTTTTCACATCGGCAAAGTCAAGGTTAATCAATCCTGGATTGGTAATCAAATCGGTAATTCCTTGAACACCTTGACGAAGAACGTTATCCGCTTCGCTAAGAGCCTCCAAGAGCGGTGTTTTCTTATCAACAATTTCAAGCAAGTTGTTGTTTGAAATAATCAATAGAGTATCTACATGCTCACGTAGTTGATTGATTCCTTCTACAGCAAATTGTCCACGCTTGCTTCCTTCAAAACCAAACGGACGTGTTACAACACCAACTGTAAGAGCACCTAAATCTTTGGCGATACGAGCAATAACAGGAGCAGCTCCAGTTCCAGAGCCTCCTCCCATACCAGCAGTGATGAAGACCATATCTGCGCCACTGATAGCTTCCGTCAGTGTTTCTTCGCTTTCTTCAGCAGCTTTACGACCAACCTCAGGTTGACCTCCTGCACCCAAACCACGAGTCAATTTAGGTCCCAACTGAATAACAGTCTCAGCTTTTGTACTGCTCAATGCTTGTACATCTGTGTTTGCTGCGATAAATTCTACACCTGTAACACCTTCGTCGACCATACGGTTGATGGCATTGCCACCACCTCCACCGACACCAATTACTTTAATCACTGCACCTTGAGCAGCAGCTGTATCAAATGAAAATGTCATAATTTATTTTTCCTCTTTATTCGTCAAACATGCTTCCGATCAAGCCACGGAAACGATCTGCTAATTTCGGTTTATTTTGTGAAGCTTGTTGGAAATCCGCCATTGGTTCTGTAGGCGCCACCGGCTCTACTTCTGGAGCTGGAGCTGGTTGAATAGGCGTTGATTGTACAAACTGAGCTGTCTTTTGCAACATCCCACCAAAGCTAATCGGCTGATGACTTAAGTCATTCTCACCTTTTATAGCTCTCTGAGCCAAAAGATTAACTTCTGTTAATTGACCCGCAAATTCTGATAAACTAATCACATGCGCAAAGGCTGGATTACGGATACCAACTTGATTTGGAACATAAAGCTTGACACGGACGCCAAAGACTTCCTGAGCAAGTTCAACCATACCCGGTAAAATGGCATTCCCACCGATTAAGACAATACCACCAGGGAGCTCCAATAGACGTCTTCTATCTAATTCTTGCTTAATTTGTTCAAGGATGTGCTTAATTCGTGCAGAAATAATTTCTGACAAGTAGGCTTCCGTCACTTCGACTGCTTCTACTTCTCCAATAACTTCTACTTGGAAGGTTTCTTTGCTTGCAAGAGGCGGATAGGCTTCCCCATAATTCAGTTTCAAGCCTTCCGCTAATTTGCGAGAAGTTTTCAAGACTTTAGAGATATCCTTAGTTACATAATCTCCGCCTTCTTGGAGAATATTGGTAAACTGGAGTTCTTGGTTACGGATTGTAGCGACAGTCGTTTGACCTGCCCCCATATCAATCACTGTAGCACCAAATTCACGTTCCCCTTCGTTCAAAACTGATTGAACCATTGCTAGTGGCGAAATGATAACATTTTCAACCTGGACACCTGCACGTTCAACTGTCTTACGCAAATTGTGCAAGATAGTACGAGGTCCTGTATAAAGCAAACCACGCATTTCAAGGCGAACCCCCATCATGCCACGTGGGTCACGAATCCCTTGGAAACCATCCACAATAAATTCTTCAGGAATAAAGGTAATGACTTCACGGTCAGGTGTCATACTCTTTGTCAAAGCTGATTTGACAACATTTTCAACATCTTGATCCGTAATTTCCTTGGTATCAGATGTTACTGGAATCATCCCTTGAGTTGGTTCGACCTGCAAAAGATTACCAGGCAAGCCGACATTCACTGATTTAATCGAAATGCCTGCCTTTTCTTCCGCTTGGGAAATAGCTGATTTGATAGCAGTTGCTGCTGCATCAATATCAACAATAATTCCATCCTTTACACCTTTACTTTTGGCATTACTCACGCCAATTACATTTAATTCACCATTTCTCTTCTCGGCCACAAGCACCTTGACAGAGCTTGTTCCAATATCTAGACCTGTAAAAAAGCCTTCTCTAGCCATTACATCGCATCCTCTCTATCTTCCAAGTTTCGCACTTCGTATTATTCCATAGCTAAACATAGGCATAGCTATTCACAGAATATTATAACACAAAAAATTTAATCGTGCTTGCTTTTTTCCTAAATTTCCCAGCCAATTTTTGAATTTGTCTATTCAGAAATTTTTGTTTTATAGGCTACTTGTAAAACACTCTAAGACAAAAAAAGAAAGCTCTGTGTTAAGCTTTCTTTGCAATCATTTTTTCTGCTTCTTGTTCTAAAAATAGTTCCAAGATTTTCTTTGTTAACGTAATCGCTGCTGACAGGGCCAGAGAAACGATTAAATAATTAGCTATTAAGCCATGGTCTCCAACCAATGGTGGTTTTGTCAGGAATCCGTAATCTCCACCTGTTACCGAATTGACCACAAAAATCAAGGCATTTAATGCAAAGGTCATGAGAAAAATTCCCTTCACATCCAACAATCGCGCATTATACTGTCTCAATAGATAAACTAGAGAGTTCCCCAAGAGTGCTAAATGCCCAAAAATAAAGGATAAAATGGTGATATGGGGGAAAGGATAGGCATCTGACACTGGATAAACAAAGGCTGCTAATGTCCCAAATGTTCCTAGTAATGCAAAATACTGCCTATATTTAGACTGACCAGGAAGCAAAAGCACCACAAACATAGCCATACGGCAATGGTAAAAGGGTAAGCTTTCTGATAGTGGCATATGGTTGACCCCATACCAACCATAAAGTAGGATTAACTGAACGGCCTGTAAAATCTGGAAAAATCGTTGGTAAACCCTCGTTTCACGATAGCGATAGGCTGTATAAAAGGTCAAACCCAAGAGTGTAAATATACTGATATACCAAAAAAGATCAAACTTGGGTGGTTCTGTTGCTTGGGTCGTAAAGAAAATATCCCATAAATTCATCTAGTCTTCCTCATGATTCAAAATTTTCCTGCATTTTATTATACCATGCTATTTGTCAAAAATGGATTTAGAAATACGATAATCATCTTCTTAGTCAAGATATTGCTCCCTCTGACCTTGATAAACCTGCCAAAGAAGCTCTATTTGCTCCTTGGTAATGCGTTTTTCAGATAAGACTGGCAGTTGGTCAATGGCAAAAAATTGAAGGTCAGCAATTTCTTGATTTTCTTGGAATTGTCCATCAAGAAGCTTACATTCAAAAACAAACTTTGCATATTGCTTGCTCTGTAGTTGGAAACGATTGGTATCAAAAACAGCTAGTAGTCGTTCAACTTTGGCTTTAAAACCGGTTTCTTCTTCAATTTCCTTGAGAATATTTTCTGTTGGAGAATAACCAACCTCACCAAAGCCACCTGGCAAAGCCCAATCATTCTCTCCTTGTCCCCTAACCAGACAAATCTTTTCGTCCTCAACAATCCAAGCACGGACGTCCATTAACGGAGTTGCATAAGCGGAAGTTGGCTTCAAAACTTCTGCCACTTCTTCGGCATCAAGGTCTGATGCTTGATTCAACATTTCAGATAACAGACTTCGCAAGTCTTCATAGCGCTCACGGTCGAAAGGATCTTTTGTAAAGGTTAATCCAGTATCTGTAAGGGCAATCATTCTTTGAAGATACTTGGCAAAATCACTAGCATTCATTTTCTAAACTTTCTACCAGCTTAGCTAGATTCATGGAGTTAGAGCCCTTGAGCAAGATTTGATCATTAGCTCCTAGACTTTCCTTGACCTGCTTAACTAGGTCTTCAAATTGGTCTTGGTTTTCTGTTTTCTTGAAGTAGTAAACGTGGCCGATTGGGAACATTTGACTAGCAAGTTGGGCTAATTCAGCAATGTCTTCTCCATAGAAAATAACGGTATCCAGCACATCTGGCGAGAGGCTCAAAATCATCTGGTTATGGAGCTGAACTGACTGGTCACCAAGTTCCTTCATGTCCGCCAAGACAGCGATTTTCTTGCCACCTTCGTTGGCTGGAATGGCAGAGAAAGTCTCTAAAATCAGCTTCATAGCAGTTGGATTGGCATTGTAAACATCTGATAAGATATCTGCTCCATTGGCTGCTTTCTTCCATTCGGTACGGTTACGCGTCAATTCAAGGTTTTGGAAAGCCTTATGAATTTGCTCCTCTGAAACCCCTTCTTGTAGGGCAACATAAGACGCAATCATGGCATTAGTGGCATTGTACTTACCAGTCACCGGTAAATCAAGCGCTTGTTCCAAGAAATTAGCCTTAAAGGTCAGACTGTCCTTGCGCTCAATCAAGTCTGTGATTTCCAGCTCTGCTCCTTGCCCAAAACGGACCACCTTTTTATCAGCTGGCAGGTAGGCCTCTACAATAGGGTCAGCCGGAGCTAAAAGCAAGGAACCTTCAGCCATGCCATCTGCAATTTGCATTTTCCCTTTAGCAATCTCAGAACGGTCTTTGAAAAAGGCCAAATGGGCTTCTCCAACCAAGGTCACGATGGCTGCTTTTGGACGAGCCAATTCAGACAAGAGATGAATATCTCCCAAGTGATCCTGCCCCATCTCCAAGACCAACTTTTCTGTTCCTTCAGGCATATGGAGAACTGTGTAGGGAAGACCAATCTCGTTGTTGTAGTTTCCTTGTGTTTTGTAGGTTTTGTAGGTTGTCGATAGCAAGTGTGCCAACATATCCTTGGTCGTTGTCTTACCATTTGAACCTGTAACTGCAAAGACATCAACTGCCGTTTTTTCAAGATAGTAGGCAGCTAGTTGTTGAAAGGCAGTCAAAACGTCATCTACCAGAATATAAGGATAATTTGCAAGCTCTTTCTCAGACAGGGTTGCTGCTGCACCATTTTCAAAAGCTCTTTCGATAAAGTCATGACCGTCACGCGCACCTTTAAGTGGCACAAATAAATCTCCTGTCGCAATCAAACGACTGTCAAACTCAGCCTTTTCTAACTGGGTGTCCTCAAAGATGCTGATATCATTTTTAGCTCCGACAACTTGGGCCACTTCATGAATTGTTAATTTCATTTCTACTCCTTTAAAAAGGGTCGAAATCCGAGAACTCTAGTCACCTTGCAGTGATGGTTCTGGCTTCTACCCTCTCTTTCATTTTATAGCAAATGCGCTTCGCGCTTGTCAAAACTTTCCTTGGCAAGGTCAACCAAACGCTCGATTAAGTCTGGATAGCTGATTCCCATATTGTCCCAAAGAAGTGGATACATTGACCACTGGGTGAAACCTGGCATGGTATTGAGCTCGTTTAGGAAAACCTCTCCCTTATCTGTATAGAAGAAATCGCAACGAGATAGACCGAGCCCACCAATCGCACGGAAAGCTGTTTCTGCATTTTGGCGCATGACAGCTACTACATCATCACTGATTTTGGCTGGGATGTCCATAGTAATCTTGTTGTCAATATACTTGGCATCGTAGTCATAAAAGGCAACATCCTTGACTACTTCTCCTGGAAGGGTGCTTTTGACATCGTAGTTGCCCAGTAGACCAACCTCGATTTCACGGGCATTTACCCCTTGCTCTACCAAGACACGACTGTCATATCGGAAGGCAAGTTCCAAAGCTTGGCGGAGTTCTTCTTGATTTTCAGATTTAGAAATACCGACACTAGAACCCATGTTTGACGGCTTAGTGAAGACTGGATAAGCCAATTTTTCTTCCACTTCAGCGATTTTAGCAGTCACATCATCCCCTTCAACGATAGCCACATAAGAAACTTGGGCAATGCCAGCAGATTCTAACACACGCTTGGTCGTGATTTTATCCATGGCAAGACTCGATGACAAGATATTGCAGCCGACATACGGCATTTTCAAAACTTCCAAGAATCCTTGAACAGAGCCATCTTCTCCCATCGGACCGTGAAGAACTGGAAAGACAACTGCCCCTTCTTCGTAGATGGCACTTGGTACAACTTTCTTATCCCAATCAATGGTCGCATTGGTCATGAGACGGTCCTCTTGACCTGGAGTCTGACTAAATTCCTGCGTTTTGATAAAGTCACCTGACTGGCTGATGAAGAAAGTCTTGACTGTGAAACGGTCGTAATTAACCGCACGCATGACACTTTCCGCTGAAAGGACAGAGACTTCGCGTTCCGCACTCCGTCCACCATATAAAAGAATAATCGTTTGTTTCATATTATTTGTCCTAATTCTACTAGAATACTCGCTCTTTAGTATATCATATTTGCTTGTTTTTTTAAAACTTGAACCTGATCCTACTCATCACACTATACAAAAAGAGGCCGATATGAACGATTTTCAGCCTCCTTGATTTTTTATAAATGAATGGAGTTCGTAAATTTATCTAGACTTACAACTCTGTTCGATTTTCAATAGCCCGTAAGAGGGTGACTTCGTCCGCATACTCGATATCTGCTCCCACAGCAAGGCCTCGTGCCAGACGCGTAACCTTGATCCCAGCTGGCTTGAGTAAGCGGGAAAGATACATGGAAGTCGCTTCCCCATCTGCTGTGGCATTGGTTGCTACGATTACTTCTGAAACCTCACTATCCATCAGACGAGTCATGAGACTCTTGAGATTGATATCATCTGGACTAATACCATTCATGGGAGAAATGAGTCCATGCAGGACATGATAGAGTCCATGGTATTCTTGGATATTCTCCATGGCTGCCACATCGCGACTATCTTCGAGAACTAAAATCGTTGTCTGGTCACGAGTCGGATCGGTACAGATAGAGCAAGGATCGTCATCAGTCAGGCGACCGCAGATGGAACAGTAGGTCAGCTCTCTCTTAGCAGAAAGGAGATTTTTAGCAAATTCATTGACATCGTCATCAGACATTCCAATAGTATAGAAGGCCAGACGTGTAGCCGTCTTAATCCCGATACCCGGTAACTTAGAATAACTGTCAATTAGCTTAGCAATAGGTGTTGGATAAAGCATCTGTTCCTTTCTAATTCATTGGATGATGTTGGTTATAGAGGTTGATAATATCGCGCGCAATGGAAGGTCCGACACCATTTGTAAGGTTGGTGTTATGAGGGAAGACAACAGCTACAGCGATTTGAGGATTATCTGATGGTGCATAGGCCACAGCATTGGTATTGTTAGCTTCTTGACCTCCCTCAACATAACTTTCGGCAGTACCTGTTTTTCCACTAATGGATACCGCTGCGCCATTTGAAAAGGCACGACCGGTTGTCAATCCACTAGTCCCATGAGCAACCTGATAAAAACCTTGGTGCAAGACACTCATATCGGAGTCGGATATATTGACCTTATTCATCTCTGTCGGTTGCAGTTGCTGAATCAAGTCGCCCAGGCCTCCCTTATCATTATTTCCATAAATACCTTCCACAATACGAGGAGCCACACGAACACCATCATTTGCAATAGTTGCTACATACTGAGCCAACTGCATGGGCGTATAGTTATCAAACTGCCCAAAGGCATTGGTGATGTAATTAGCAAAGCTATACTCTTTGGGAACAAATCCAGTAGATTCATCTGGTAGGTCAATTCCGGTCGCAGCCCCCAAGCCATATTCGCCAAAGGTCGCACGAAGTTTTCCCATAGCTGTTTCCAAATTGCTGGTTCCAACAAACATATTTGGTTGATAGGTCTGGCCCATGATTCCAAGAGCGGTTTGAACCATGTAAGCATTAGATGAATACTCCAAGGCTTCCACAGCTGTAATAGGAAAAGATCCATATGCCAATTTATACCAAGAATAAATTGGAGCTGAACCTTGGAAAACAATAGGCTGATCTGTTAAGGTTTGGTTTCCTGATAAAACACCATTTTCCCAACCTGAGCTGATGGTAGCGGCCTTAACTACTGACCCTGGGACAAAGACATTGGTTACCGTTCCCAAGGAATCAGGAGTCAACTCTCCCGTTTTCAGGTCATGTTTGAGTCCTGACATAGACAAAACAGCACCTGTTTTGGGGTTAAGGGCGACTGCATACACACCCTCAGAATACTTGGCTCCACCATTTCCTAGCTCGGAATTGAAATAACTTTTCAGCAAAGCATCCACGCTATCTTGGAAGGCCAAATCAATGGTCAGTTTGATATTGTTTCCCTTACTACCTTCCTCAATTGTGTCCACGCTTTCCATATTGCCATATTTATCCAGATGGATTTCTTTTACCGAGCGTTTTCCTTGTAAGGTCTCTTCATATTGCTTTTCCAAATACGAGGTTCCAACACGGTCATTTAGAGAATAGCCTTTTTTAAGATAGGATTCTGCTTCTTCCGCTGGGAGACCAGCTTTTTCACTGGATACACTCCCTACTATAGAAGAAAGGGAAGTTTCCAAAATCTTTCGATCCCAAGAAGTAGAAATACTAATGCCAGGCATCTCCTTTGAAATAGAGGCAATAACAGCCACCTGAGAATCATTTAGAGGATCTGTCGCAATGGTTCCTGTCGCAAAGTTTCCAACAGCATTTAACTGACTAAAAAGATAGATTTCTTTCTTTTCATCCTCTGTATAGTTTAGTTGACTTGTTGGGACACTATCGACCGCATTGTTATACAGTTCTGATTCGGATAGGCGATTGCCATCTGAATCCAAGCGTTTCTCACTTGGGAGAGCTTCCACTGTTTTTTTATAGATTTCAGGATCAGCCAAATAGTAATCAGCCAGCTGGCGTTCTGTCAAATTTGGCGAACTGATGCTCACATAAGTCAGTAACTTTTTAGCTATTTCTTTTAAGTCTGTAGCCGTCATTTTATTGCTACGCGTAAAGGAAACAACCTGTTTTAACGTATTTTCTACCAAAGGTTTTCCACTAGCATCATAGATTTCCCCACGGGCAGAACTGGTTGTGACCTTGGTCTGACTAGCTGAGGCTAGCTTTTTTTCGTAAAAATCCTTGTTCAAAATCTGCATATACAACAAACGACCAATAATGGTCATAAAGAGTAAAATGACGATTGAAAACAATAAATTAAGCCGAATCGGAATCGAATGGCTGTTAAATTTTCTCATACAAATCAGTCTCATTTCTAACTTAAAATCTTACTCTTAATTGTACCACAATTTGAGCAGAAAATTATGGAAAAGAAAGAAGCTTTTTTTCGTTTTTACAGTAAGATACGTTTTTATTTATCCATCCCTATATTATATGTTATAATGAATGTAAAAGTTCAATAATCTAGTCTTTTTCCAACACGACTCATTTAAAGGAGCCTTCCCTATGGACAAACCAGATATCGCAACTGTCATTGATTCACATTTTGAAGAAATGACAGACCTAGAGCAAGAAATCGCTCGCTATTTTTTACAAGCAGAAACCATTCAAGATGACCTTTCCTCCCAACAGGTCACTCAAAAATTACATATCTCTCAGGCTGCTCTGACCCGCTTTGCTAAAAAGTGTGGCTTTACAGGTTATCGAGAATTTATTTTCCAATACCAACATGAGGCAGAACATCAAGCCAACCAAGTCTTCAAGCACAGTCCACTGACCAAACGAGTCCTCAGAAGCTATAGCAATATGCGGGAACAAACACAAGACTTGATTGACGAAGTCCAACTAGAACGAATTGCCCAATTAATCGAAGATGCTGAGCGTGTCTACTTCTTCGGAACAGGTAGTTCTGGCCTTGTTGCTCGTGAAATGAAATTGCGCTTCATGCGTCTGGGTGTGGTCTGCGAAGCTTTGACCGATCAAGACGGCTTTGCCTGGACAACCAGTATTATGGACGAAAATTGTCTCGTACTTGGTTTCTCACTTTCTGGCACAACTCCCTCTATTTTAGACAGTTTATTAGACGCTAAGGAGATGGGGGCAAAGACGGTACTCTTTTCAAGTGTTCCCAATAAAGATAGTCAGGTCTACACAGAGACTGTTCTTGTAGCCACCCACAGCCAGCCTTCCTATATCCAACGAATATCCGCTCAACTTCCTATGCTCTTCTTTATCGATTTGATTTATGCCTACTTTTTGGAAATCAATCGTGAAAACAAGGAAAAAATCTTTAATAGCTACTGGGAAAATAAGAAACTCAACGGCTATCGTAGACAAAAACGCGTCAGAAAATCCTAGTTTGGCTGAGCCAAACTAGGATTTTTATTCATCACCAAACATACCTCTTCAAGATTATGAATCAGTCGTATCTTGACTTAGTCTTAAATAATTTCATGTAATCACTTTTTGAAGGGAGTAAATAAGCAAGTCTGACGGTATCCTCAACAATTGTATATAATACGATGTAATCCTTACTCAAGGTCAATCCTCGCGTTTGGTAGCGAGGATCTAATTTCTTACCAAATTTTTCATCGGCATCAAATCCAGCTTGGGGGAAAATTTCTAGCCGATTAATATCTTTTCTAATATTGGCTACTTTTCGTCTAGTAGCCTCTACAGAACCGATTTCCTCTGCTATATACTGATATATTTTATCCAGACTATCAATCACTCTAGGAGAATACAAAATCCTATATCTTCTATAATCCATAGCGTGTCACGACATCCTCATCTGTCAAGTAATTTCCAGCCTCAATCTTGGCATAACTTTCTTGAACTTCTGCTTGTAATTGTCTAAACAAGTACTCCTTCTCTAATTCCTCTTCACTCAGTAAATCTACTTCATTTGTTACGGCAACATTCTTTAAAAATAATCTAAGTGCCGATGAAAGAGAGAGATTTTTTTCTTTTAACACTTCCATGGCATCATTTACCAATTCTCTATTAGCTTGGAAGGTCACAATTTTATTTGAACTTGCTATAGTCATTTTATATAACTCTCTTATATATTTTATTTATTATCTCACAATTATAAAGAAAGTCAAGGGAACTTGATTAGAAAATCCTAGTTTGGCTGGGCCAAACTAGGATTGTTTTGTTTTAAAATGATAGTAAGCACCCAACATCCCTGCTGTATTTTGATGATGGGCAAATTCTAATCGTGTTTTTTCGGCTAGGCTTGGTACCAAAGCCTCTTTCAAGGCTGTGCGGATCTTGGGTTTGAGGATAGCCTCTTGTCCCATGATACCACCACCGAGAATGACTACTTCTGGATTAGCCACATAGCAAATATTTGCCAGACCTTTTCCTAGATAGTCAACCATACGGTCAATACCTTCCATGCAGATTTTGTTTCCTTCAGTGGCTTCCTTAAAGATACGTCGGCCATTCCACTGGTCAACTTCTTCTCCATGAGCTGCTGCTACATATTTCACCAAAGCTGTTGTAGAGGCCAAATCTTGGAACGCTCCATCCTGCATATGCATATAACCAACTTCACAGGCTGAATTGCTAAATCCATGGAAAACCTTCCCATCCATAATCAAGCAACCACCGATACCTGTTCCAATAGTCAGGCAAAGGGTGACACTCGCTCCCTTACCTGAACCAGATACCGCTTCAGCAAGACCTGCACAGTTGACATCATTTTCAATTTCACAAGGAATAGCAAAGCTAGTCTCGATTTCCTTCTTGAACTGGGTTCCTGCATAATTTGGAATCTGAGGTCCAGCATAGAAAATCTCACCCTTATCAGGATCCACCATCCCAGCAGACGAAATAGCAACACCTGCTACTGGACCTTGTTCTAAATAGCTAGCTACGATATCTTTGGTCTTTTGTAAGATATGAGGTCCACCCTTATGCGCCTCTGTTGGCATTTCATGCGATTCAAGAAGTTGCCCCTCTTGATCAACCAAACCATATTTGATGTTGGTTCCACCGATATCAATTGCAACGTAGTGTGTCATAAATACCTCCTTATGGATTAGAGGAAGCGCTCCTTGGTTTCACGAATCAAGGCTGCAGCTGCTTCTACAACTGGACGATCTTCTTCAGTCACTGGTGTCAATGGTGAACGAACAGAACCAATGTTCAGTCCTTCATTGAGCTTCAAGACCTCTTTGATGACACCGTACATATTTCCATGTGCAGCAGTCAATTTGCCAATGATTGCATTGATAGCATATTGCAATTCGCGCGCTGTTTCCAAATCTTTGTCAGCAATCAATTGGTTGAGTTTCAAGAAGAGTTCTGGCATAGCACCATATGTACCACCGATACCAGCTTTGGCACCCATGAGGCGACCACCTAGGAACTGTTCATCTGGACCGTTAAAGACGATATGGTCTTCCCCACCAAGGCTAACAAAAGTTTGGATATCTTGAACTGGCATAGAAGAGTTCTTCACACCGATAACACGAGGATTCTTCAACATTTCAGTATAAAGACTTGGAGTCAAAGCAACACCTGCCAATTGAGGAATGTTGTAGATGACATAGTCTGTATTTGGAGCTGCAGAACTAATATCGTTCCAGTATTTGGCAACTGAGTATTCTGGCAAGCGGAAGTAAATTGGTGGAATCGTTGCAATGGCATCTACACCCAAGCTTTCTGCGTGGCGAGCAAGTTCCATACTATCTTTGGTATTGTTGCAAGCAACGTGGGCAATAATAGTTAATTTACCTTTGGCAACTGCCATAACTTCTTCCAAAATCAACTTACGGTCTTCAACGCTTTGGTAGATACATTCGCCAGAAGAACCATTGACATAGAGACCTTGAACACCTTTATCAATGAAGTATTGAACCAAGGCACGCGTACGTTCTGGACTTACTTCTCCTTGTTCATCATAACATGCGTAGAAGGCTGGAATGACACCTTCGTATTTTTTCAAATCTGACATAGATTTTCTCCTATTATTTTTATTTTCTGCTAAAGCAGATTCTTTCTTTACTTCTTTAGTATACACTTTACCGAAAAGGCTTTCAATATCTTATGGACACTTAGATTTTAGTTTCTCGCTTATAGAATAGCGTTTGGAGCGTTTGAAAGTAGTTTCAGAAATAATTGCCCCCCTTACTCATACTTAGCAAATAGCTTTTCCATCACTCCCACTTGTAAAAAAACAAGAAGTCCAAAACCAAAGAGAATAAAAGCTGATCCTCCCAATAGAAGGGTAAAAGCTGATAGATATAGAATCATCAAAATCAAAAAGATAATTGCAATCATCAAGATAAACCAAGGAGCATTAAAACTAGCCAACATCAATCCTTTTTGAAGAATTTCTTTCCAAGATAGGTCATAACGTGCCGCGATTGGATAGCTAGCCAACATCACAATGGTAAGGAAAATCAGAATACCTAGACAAATAGCTTTAACCAATTGGAAGGGCAAAGCTGTTTGACCCCAGAAAAGATAGAGATCTGAAAGGGTTAGAAATACAATTCCTAATTCTAACATCCCCAACTGAAAACCTAGTTTCAGATTTTGCCTGAAAACTCTTAGATAGGTTCTAAAAACTGGAACACGTCTGCTCTTCTTAACTTCGAACATGGTCTCGTAGAGGCTGATTTTAGCCACTCCAATCGTTACGATTGGCAAACAAGTTACTACAAAGAGAAGATTGACTGTTACAATATCTAAAACCTTCTCACTAATTCGCATTAGAAAATTATCTGTATCAAATGCAGCCTTGATGAGACTTCTTCCTTTTTGTGACATCTTTGCTCCCCCATCATTTTTCTTTGTAAACTATTTTCTTTTTTATCAGTAAAGCTTTCATAAGTCCCTACCATGAACAAAGCTATTTTTTCTTTTTTCTTTTGGACTTTTTTCTATTTTTATCTATGGACATATAATCTATATATATCCCGGACAGCGAAGCAATTAAAATAGTACTCCAAGTATGCTCATTAAATCCATCTAGCCCTCCACGGACTATCATTGCAAGCACTGTCCAAGCTAACATATTCAATAAAAAAATACAAAGTGCTTTCAATAAAAAAATACAAAGTGCTTTCATTCTCACATTTTAAAAGTTTATACAACCATATACATCAACTAGATTCACAGCTATTTGTAAAATCCTTCCAGAAATCTTGGTCAGTAATCCTACTCTTGCTGCCGCAGCCATAAAGACTTTGCTGAACTTCAATCCTGCTATACCAATAGCATTTCTGAATAAAGATACTGACAATAAGAGCTCATTTCTCTACCTCACAAAGATCAATTTCATGGTAGAGTATTATCAAAGCTTTACAAAAAACAATTCATCCTATTTTTAATCAATTAAAATTTTAAACAAATACTTGCGAACTTGATCTTCCATACCTGCATAACCATTTGGTTGATGTGGCTCTCCTGGGAAGAAAATCGCAAAATTGTGATAACCCAACAAGAGTGGGTAGTGTTCATGACAATGAACAAAGCCAATGTCACTCGCTTCGTCAAATGCTACTGCTTCATCTTTGATACGTGAACCGTAGCTCGAATATTCATGCCCTTCTACCAACAAATGCAAATCTGCATAGTTCTTATGATACTCAAATTGATTATTCTCAACTTGATTGAGGACATTTTCCTGAACAACTAGAAAGACTTTATCTCCATCAATCTCATACTTTCCTAATTCGAAAGAATCTTTACGATGTTGGTAGAGATAGTCGATAGCCTTGTCTAAATTAGGATGAATCCCTTTGTAAAAGGTGATGTTTTTCAAATCGTCAAAAATCATACTCTTTCCTTCGTTTCTGATAGTTAACTAAAACCATTCTTAAGTTGATAAGTGTCTGACAAAACTTCATAAAGTAACTGCATACCCTCCATTTTGTAGACACTTATAACTCTATATTCTCTTATACTCAATGAAAATTGAAGAACAAACTAGGAAGCTAACCGCAGGCAATACTTAAGTATGGCAAGGTGACGCTGACCTAGTTTGCATTCGATTTTCGCAGAGTATTATCCTTTGACCGCTCCCATAGTAATACCCTGTGTGAAGGATTTTTGGAAGACTAGGAAGACTGTTACGATTGGCACAGCAGCAAGGGCTGCTCCTGCCATAATTAAACCATAGTTGGTTGCCATTTCAGCCTGCATGGTCGCAACCCCAAGTGAAATAGTCAAATTGTTACGTGAAGTCAACATAACCAATTGCATGAAGTAGTCATTCCAAGTATTGATGAAGGTAAAGATTGCAAGAGCCGCAAACCCTGGTTTTACAATTGGGAAGGCTACGCTCCAGAAGGTACGAATCTCACCACAACCGTCAATCTTAGCTGATTCGAGCAACTCTGTAGGGATATTTTCGCTGAATTGTTTCATAAGGAAGACACCAAATGGCCATCCAATCAAAGGCAAAATAACTGCCCAAAGAGTGTCATGAATTCCCATGAAGTTGACGATACGTACCAATGGTACAAGGACAACTTGTTTTGGAAGCGCCATAGCAGCGATGAAGATAGCGAAGAGAATGCGTTGACCATAGAAACGTTTTTTAGCCAATACATAACCTGCTAGAGATGAGGTTGCACAAACTAAGAACATGGTTACCAATGAGATAAATACTGAGTTCCACATCCATTGCAAGGCAGGGTTCTGCACCATAAGTTGTTGGAAGTTTTCCATGGTTGGCATTTTAGGGAACCATTGTGGCGGAATCATAATGGTATCAGGCTGTGACTTGAATGCCCCTGTCAAAATCCAGTAGAATGGAAAGATGAACAGCACAGTCAACAAGAGCAAAATGATTGTTGAAATAACAGTAAAGGCTGTTAATGGTTTTTTTTCTGTAGATTGCATAGCTGTCTCCTTTCTTTAGTATTCTACGTCGTTTCCGAGCGCCTTAAATTGAACAAAACTTACGATCGCAATCATGACTGCCAAGAAGACACCAATTGTATTTGCATAACCATATTCTGTCAATTGGAAGGCTTTTTCGTACAGGTAGTACATCAAGGTACTTGTAGAGTAGTTTGGCCCACCAGATGTCAACAATTGAATCAAGGCGAAAACTTGGAAGGAGTTGATTGTCGTGATGATTGCGATATAAAGAGTTGTTGGAAGAAGGCTTGGCCATTTAATCTTCCAGAAAACTTGAAATTCAGTTGCACCATCAACACGAGCTGCTTCAACCAATGAATTGTCAATATTCCCCATAGCGGCGATATAAAGGATAATCGGTTGACCAACAGACGTTGTCAAGAGGATAATCATAATCGCCAGCAATGCCCAGTGCTTGTCGCCCAGCCATGAAATATTTTGAGTGATGATATGACTAGATTTCAAAACAAAGTTTAAGATACCTGATAGCGGATCATAAATCCATTTCCATACAACCGTTACAGCAACACTACCTGTTACAACAGGAAGGAAGAAAACGAAACGGTAGAAAGATCTGGCAATAGCATTTTGATGATAGGTCTGTGACGCTACAAAGAGCGAGAAGAGAACAACAATCGGTACAGAGCCAACAACCAAAATAACTGTGTTAATCAGAGATTTTGTAAAGACAGGATCTTTAAACATACGGACATAGTTATCTAAGCCCACAAATTCAAAACTAGTCATAGAGTAGTTAAAGAAACTTGTGATGAAGCCCATAATCATTGGTACTAAAACAAAGATAATAAAGAAGAACAACACTGGTGCTAGGAAAGCATAGGAAATCACTGTTTCCCTCATACGGATTTTATTGACTTTCACAGTAGGCACCTCTCTTTCAAATAGAATATTTTTTGACTTTCTTGAACTGTTTTAAAATCAAAATGAAATTTTTTATGATTCGCTTATGTAAGAACTTCATTTTAATTTCGTGACAATTTCTTACATTTTAAACAAAAGCCCCCCTTTTCTTACACTATCTGTGTAGAGGGAAAAGGGGGTATACACTCTTAGGTTCTTTAAAAAACTACTTTTTATAGAATAACTAAGGACTATTGTTTCATAGCTTTTTTAATTGTTTCGTTCGCTTTTTCAGTGAAGGCTTTCAAAGCGTCCGCTGGTTTTTCGTCACCATTTGATACAGATTGCAACATTGGGAACCAAAGTGTTCTCATTTCAGCAAATCCATCAATAGTGTTGTAGTATGGTGAGTAGTATTGAGTCCAGCCGCTGATTGTTTCCATGCGTTTGTCATCATAAAGTTTGCCAAATGAAGTACGGACTGGGAAGGCACCTGTACGAACAACGTCTTTTGGACCCCATTCTTTGTCATCCGCGATAAATTGAACGAATTTCTTAGATGCAGCGACTTTCTTGTCGTCTTTATTGTTGAATACTGCAAATCCGTTTACAAGATATTCAAGAGCTGGTTTACCTTCGTCTGATGGGAATGGTACTTCTACCACTTCTACCTTACTTGCTTCTAAAAGTTTAGCTTGGATACCATTTTGAGCTGGTGCCCAAAGGATTGTGTAAGATGTTTGACCGTTGGCAAAGTTTTGGATATCTGCTCCACCGTCAAATTGTGAACCATTATTGAGCAAATTGTCTTTAATCCAGCCAGTTGCTTTTTCAAGACCTTTGACGAATTTAGGATCATCAGTTGTATATTTGCTAACTTTTTCATCTGTTACAGAACCACTATAAAGGTTAGAGATAAAGGCACGTGTTCCTTGGTCTCCCCCTTGACCAGAACTGAACAATGAACCTGGTGTGTAACCCTTGTCTTTGAGTGCTTTCAATACTTTTTCAAAATCATCAGTTGTCCAACCTTCTTTTACAAGGTTTGCAACTCCAGCATCTTCTAGCATTTTCTTGTTCATTGCCATGTAGAATGGGGCAGAACTAATTGGATACATGTAAGCCTTGTCTCCAGCTTTACTTGCTTGTACGATGTTTTCATTGTTGACATCTTTAACAAATTCATCTGTGAAAAGGTCGTTCAACTCAGCCAATTTGCCGTTTTTACCGTATTGGATGATACGTCCCGGTGCATCAAAGAGTACGTCTGGAGCTGTTCCTGCTTCGATAGCTGTTGTGATTTTTTCAGGACCTGACTTGAAGTCAATAGTTTCCAATTTCACTTTTACATCTGGATTGGCTTTTTCAAACGCTTCGATGATTGATTTTTCATAAGTTCCAACACCGTCACCAGTTTTTTCTTGGGTAAATACTGGGAATGCCCACCAAGTGATTTCTGTTTTGGCACCGTCACCACCTGATTTGGCAGCATCTTTACTTCCGCCAGAATTGCCACAAGCAGCAAGACCAAGAACCGCAGCACCCGCAAGTACTGTACAAGCTAATTTTCTAAATTTCATCTGTATTCTCCTATGTAATAAGCGTATCCATATTGGATAATGAGTAAGATTGTATTTGTATGCGTTTTCATTTCATCCGATGCATCCACCACTCTCCTCTGTTTTTTATTAAGTCAGTAAGTACTTATACTCTTCGAAAATCTCTTCAAACCATGCCAGCTTCGCCTTGGCGTACTCAAGTATAGCCTGCGCCTAGCTTCCCAGTTTGCTCTTTGATTTTCATTGAGTATTAATCATCTACACCTAAAATTTCATTAATACTATTTTTATATAAGATTGCTTTTGCTCCATATATTGCTTGAATACCACCCTTCACTTCTAAGACATCAACTGCACCAATTTGTTTTAAAAGTGCTTTATCAACTTGATGAACTTCTTTTACAGCTACACGTAAACGTGTCACACAAGCATCTACATCTTCTATATTATTTGATCCACCCAACGCTCTGATAATTTGTAGGCTATCCTGTTTTAAATGATCTGCAGTATTTGAAGTTGAATCTGTGGATTCAGAAATTTCTTTAGAATCTACTTCTTCTCCTCGTCCTGGCGTTAGAACGTTGAATTGAGTAATGAACCATCTAAAAACAATATAATACAGAACACTCCAAATAAGTCCAAATGGAATCTGAAGAACCCAATTCGTTTTAGCGTTCCCCTGCAAAATTCCAAATAAAGTAAAATCGATTACACCTCCTGAGAATGTGTTTCCTATTGAAATATTTAAGACGTCTGCAATAAAGAAGCTGACACCATCAAGGAATGCGTGTACAACATATAGAACCGGACTGACAAATAGAAACATAAATTCAATTGGTTCTGTAATACCGGTAATAAAAGATGTTAAAGCAACTCCAAAAAACAGACCCGCGTATTTTTTACGACGATTTTTAGGAACACTATGGTACATCGCTAAACAGGCAGCCGGTAAACCGAACATCATTGTTGAGAAACGACCTGCAAAAAACCTTGTTCCTTCTGTAAATAATCCAGAATGAGTCGGGTCGGCTAATTGAGCAAAAAATATTTTTTGAGCTCCAACCACTGTTTGTCCTGCAACAGTTTCAACACCACCAAGTTCAGTATACCAAAACATAGGGTAAATCATATGATGTAAGCCTACTGCTCCAGAAAGTCTCATTAAAAATCCATATAGAAAAGTTCCAATTGGACCCGCCTGAGAAATATATCCACCTGTAGAAACAAGAAGTTGTTGAAAAGGTGGCCAAATAACAAAGAAGACAAAGCCAATTAAGATAGAAGAGAACGATGTAACAATAGGAACGAAGCGTGAACCCCCAAAGAATCCTAAAGCGGAAGGTAATTGAATATTGTTATATCGATTGTGCAAATATACGGCAACTATTCCGACAACTAATGCTCCAATAACTCCAGTATCAATTGCAGATCCTTCTGCCATAAAAAGTTTTACCAGAGCTTTAATCGTTGCAGTCATAACTAAGTAACCAGTTACTCCTGCTAGCGCAGCGGTTCCTTTATCTCGTTTCGCTAAGCCAATACATAATCCCACACAGAGAAGTAGTGATAAATTACTGAATACAACCTCTCCTGCAGAGCTCATTACTTGGAATATTGATTGAAAAAAACTATTGTCTAGTATTGGATAAGTTGCTATCGTGGTTGGGTTTGAAAGTGCACCACCAATCCCCAAAAGTAGACCTGCTGCAGGAAGTATAGCTATAGGTAACATAAAAGCTTTTCCAACTTTTTGTAAAACTTTAAACATAAAATTCCCCCTTACATCTTATTTAAGACCAGCAACGAAGCGTTCTGTAATCTCTTTTGGTCTAGTAATAGCGCCACCAACAACGATGCCTCGCACTCCATATCCCAGGATTTGTTTGGCTTGTTCAGGTGTATGGATTTTTCCTTCTGCAATGACATCTACACCTGCATCACAGAGTTTTTTGATTAATTCAAAATCTGGTCCGTCAACTTTTGGACTATAAGATGTATAGCCTGATAAGGTTGTTCCGACAAAGTCAATTCCTGCTTCTACAGCTGCTAGTCCTTCTTCGAAAGTACTTGTGTCAGCCATCAAGAGCTGGTTAGGGTATTTCTCCTTAACCTGACGGATAAACTCCTGAATCTCTAAACCATCGTAGCGTTCACGCTTGGTACAATCCAGAGCAATCACCTCGATGTCCAGTTCTGCCAATTCATCAACTTCTTTCATGGTAGCCGTGATGAAGGGTTCTTGTGGCGGATAATCTCGTTTGATTATTCCAATAATCGGAAGTTTTGTAACCTCCTTTATTTCCTTGATATCACGAACACTGTTTGCTCGGATACCGACTGCTCCACCTTGCTCAGCCGCTTTGACCAGCAAGGGAATGACTCCTCCCGCTTCTGTATAAAGCGGTTCATGAGGAAGAGCCTGACAAGAAACGATGATTCCATCTTTGATTTGCTCAATCAAGGCTTCTTTGCTAATCTGTGGCATCCTCTTTCCTCCTTTTCCTTTTTCTTTGTTTCTATGAGATTATTATATCTTAAAAATAAAACGCTTTCAAGAGTTTGTAGTACAATAGATTTCAGTTTCAAAAACTAGCCAAGTCAAACAGCTCCTCTAAAAGTACTTTCAGAGGAGCAAGTCGACCTATAATAGGAGAATACCAAAATTTATTTTACAATTTCTGACAATTTTACTTTGCGATCTTCAAACATAGACTGGGTACAAGCATCTGCAGTAGCAATTGCTTCTAGGGCAGCTTCACCTGTCAATAGTTTTGCAAATTCTTCTGAGACTGGAGCTCCTTGCATAATCTCATGTAAATAGCGCATTTCTTTGTCAATGACAGATGATAACCATAATGGAGTACGTTTACCTGGTTTACCATAAGCAATTGCTCCGTCCATCTCTGTACTATGATAGATACGAGTACGATCATCATCTTCTTCTTGCGATTCATGAATCAAGAAATAGCTTTCTTGCCCATCTAGCTTAAGAGTTCCTTTACAGTTGAATAAGTCTAGGCGGATAGCGCCTTTGGTTCCTTGGATTAAGACATAATGTTCACCCCAACGATAAGCTGAACCCCATTCTAACAAGGCAAAACGCTTATTAGAAAATTCCATATTGACAAAAATCATATCATCTTCATCACCGAAATTTTCACCTTCATGGGCTACATTTCCACCTGTCATGGTTACAGTTTCAGGCATGCCACCCATAAGGAATTGAACACAATCCAACTCATGGATGTGGTGATACAAGTGACCACCTGATTTTTCACGAATTTTTTTCCATGATACTGACGGTTGTTGTTCTTCCCAACCATTACGAGCTGTGTGACAATATAGAACGTCTCCGATGACTCCTTGATTAATGAGTTCTTTTGCATGATGGACACCATTGAAGAAGTTCATAATATGTCCTGCCATAAAGGTTACATTGTTTTCTTTACATGCATCTACCATCTCGCGACAATCTTGATAAGAAAGCGCAATTGGTTTTTCACAGAAAACATTTTTACCATGTTGTGCGGCCTTGATAACTGGTTCTTTATGAAGATTATTTGGAGTTGCGACAATAACACAATCTACTTCATCGCTAGAAACCAACTCATCTAGGGAACTTGCTACTTTTGCTCCCAACTCTTCTGCAATCGCCTCTGCATTATCTGGGTCATAGAGAAGAGTAATCTCTGCTCCATCATTCTTTTGCATATAACGAGCCAACTCAGCTCCAAAATATCCTGTTCCAACAACACCGTATTTAACCATGTTTTTTCTCCTTTATTATTGAATAAACTTTCTAATTTTAACTTATACTCTTCGAAAATCTCTTCAAACCGCGTCAACGTCGCCTTACTGTGCGTATGGTTACTGACTTCGTCAGCTTCATCTACAGCCTCAAAAACATGTTTTGAGCTGACTTCGTCAGTTTCATCTGCAACCTCAAAGCTGTACTTTGAGCAGCCTGCGGCTAGTTTGCTCTTTGATTTTCATTGAGTATTACTTCACAGATCCTTCTGACAATCCACTTGCAATCTTATTTTGGATGACAGAGAAGAAAATGATTGATGGAAGAACTACAATAACAGATGCTGCCATCATATCTCCCCAGTCTAGTATTTCTGAACCATTAAGTGAACGAAGGGCTACTGCTACTGTCATCTTTCCTGTATTGTTAATCAAAATCAAGGCATACAGGAATTCATTCCAAGCATTGATAAATGTATAAATAGCTGTTGCTACAATACCTGGTGCTACAATCGGTAGCACAACTTTATAAAACGTAACAAATTTATTTGCACCATCAATTCGAGCTGCTTCTTCAATTCCAATTGGAACTGTTTGGAAAAATCCAACTAAGAGCCAAACTGCATATGGAACACTAAAAGATAGATAAACCATCATTAAGCCAAATAAACTATTTGTTAAGCCAACTTTAGCAATGGCAATTGAATAGGGAATTGCTAACAAAATTGGTGGGAAAATGTAGGTAATAACGAGTAGTCTCGACATGATTGCTCCCAATTTAGGGAAGAATCGAACAATACCGTAGGCTGCCATAGCAGAAATAATAATCGCAATAACGGTTGTAGCTAAGGCAATGATTAAACTATTTCGAATGTTATCAATAAAGTGCAAATCATTGATAACATGAGTGAAATAATCTAATGTAAATTGTTCAGGCCAAAATCGTGTTGGATACTGAGTTAATTCCCCTTTACCCTTGACAGACGATATGATAATCCATACCAATGGGAAAATTGCAACAATGGTCGCACCAATCAAGAGTACATGTGAGAGAATATCTAAATAAATACTGGATTTCTTCTTCATTATTTTCTACCCTCCTTTTCCCACTTACTGATGATAGCAAAGTAGATAAAGCAAATCGCCACCAAGAAGATAAAGAGCAACACTGTAACTGCTGAGGCACGACCCAACAATTTAGTTCCCCAACCCAGGTTGTAAGCAAAAATTGGAAGCGTCGTTGTAGCATTGGCTGGTCCACCACCAGTAATGAGGTAGATAATGTCAAAGTTATTAAAGATCCATACAGTTCTCAAAACAACTAGAAGCCCTACAACCACTTTAATATGTGGAAAGACGATAAACTTGAACACCTGCCAACTTGAAGCACCATCTATCTTAGCAGCCTCAAATTGTTCTTCTGGTACTGTTTGCAAAGCTGAAAGCACATTGACCATAATCATCGGCGCTCCAAACCAAATGTTGATAAACACCAAACATAGGAATGCCCATGTACTATCTGTCAAAAATGCAGGTGTATGTTCCATTAAACCTAATTTTACGATTAGATTAGGTAAGTAGCCATAAACCCCGTTTAGAATCCACTGCCAAGAAAAGGCAATAACGATTGTAGGAAATGCCCAAGGAACAATCAATAAGGTCCTATATAATTTCTTGAAGTGGCGTACTCTGTGAAGAGCTAAAGCCAATACAAACCCTACTAAAACTTGACCAACTAATGAGAAAATGGTCCACTTAATTGAATTAAAGAACGCATTAAAGAAGTTGGGATCTGATAGCACAGCTTTATAGTTAGCTAAACCAACAAATTTGTAATTGGGCATAATCAAATGCTTATTGGTAAAGCTATAAAAAATACTCGAGAAAAACGGATAAACAAAGAGTAATCCTACGATAATCATAGCTGGCAAAACAAATATCCAGCGAGTTAAATTACGTTCTTTAACCATTCTCCTTCTCCCTTCTTTTACAAGATTGGGCTAGGGCTTTTCAGCTCACTAGCCCACCTATTTTCTAGTCTTTTACATCTACTGAACAGCCTCAAATAAATCGTTTAATTGTTTTTCTGCTTCTTTTGCTGCTTTCATAGGGTCTGTTCCATTTGTAATGATATCTTGGAACATTTGTTCAATAATGTGTTGGTTAGTCAACATACCAGCTTGTACACTTGGTCCATTTTCATAACCAATAGCAGTACCTTTTTTAACAGCTTCAGTAATCACTTCTTCAGCATGTTTAAATTTCTTACGAGTTTCATTTTCTTTATAGGCTGCAGAATCGCTAATCCCCTTAATAGTTGGCAACATACCTACTGGAGTTGAATCAAGGAATTTAACGTAGTCTTCTTCATTATAAAGTGATTCTAAGAATGCTTTAGCAACTTCTGGATGTTTTGAATTTTTCCAAACAACCATTGGAATATTTGAGGTTTCAATTCCTTGATCTTTATCAGACTCTTTGATTTTTGGAATAGGATAAGCATCAATCGAATCAATCAATTGAGGACTGTTGGCATTGATTCCTCCAATATGGAAGCCAGAGTTAAAGTCAAATGCTGTTTTTCCTTGATAGAACAAGGTAGCTTGTTGAAGGACATTAAAGTTCAAAGAATCTTGAGGTGAGATTTCTTTATACATTTTAACCCAGTATTTAATACCATCTTGAGCAAGTTGGCTTGTCAAATCTGCTTTAAGATCTTTTGTTAAGAGGCTTCCTCCACCACTACGTACGTAGAAGTTCAAGAAACGTGTTGCCATTAAGTCATTTGTTCCGAACGGAACAGACAAGCCATAAACTCCAGCTTCTTTCAATTTTTTAGAAGCTTCATAGAGTTGATCCCAAGTTTTAGGAACCTCAATATTATGTTCTTTTAACAAATCAGTTCTAACCCACATAACTTGTGCATGTGAATAAAGAGGAACAGAGTAGTAATCATTTCCGATTTTTGCTTCATTTAAGGCAGTTTCGTTAAATTTATCCTGTCCAATACGCTTGATAGAATCATTTAGCGGAACCAAAGCATCTGAGTTGACCATTTCCATTACTTGGTTAGGAAGAGCTGTACTGATATCTGGCACATTTCCATTTGCTAAACCTGTAGTCCATTTAGTATAGAAATCATTCCAAGAGAATGTTTCAATCTTAATTTTCGTTTTTGGATGCTTTTGCATGAAAGCATCTGCTGATTTTTGAATACTTTCTAAACGCGGTCCTTGAGTAAAGGAGTGCCACATTGTAATCTCACCAGATAATTCTGTCGGTGGTTCAGTACTAGTTGTACTTTCTTTCTTTCCTGAACAAGCTACCAAGGCAACAGCTGCTAGCGCAACTCCAGCTAGACATAAAAACTTTCTCATTTTTTTCATCGTTCTTCCCTTTCTACATTAAGAAATCGCAACTTTAAAGACAACTTTTTTCACAGGTTCATCATTTATACGAACCTTGGGTTGATGTAAATCCTCTGGAAAAGTGATGAGACATTCGCCAGCTCTCAAATGAACCAACTGTTCCACTTTCCCTGTGTATAATTCAATATCCTTCTCTTCATCATATTCTTGGGTAACGCTTACATTTTCTGGTGATGTAACAGCCATGGCTTCTTCGTTTTCCAAAACTAAATGAATATCCAAATATTTTTGGTGTGTTTCAAAGAAATCCCCTGCTTGACCATCTGCTAGATAAGTAAAGCAATTCCCAAACAATCGATCACCATCGATAGCAATCGGACCTTCTGTTAAATTTTCTAGTCCTGTTTTTTCTAGAAAATCTATTAATGTTGCAAAATGTGGATTGACTCCCACATAAGTTCCTAAACGGCTAATTTTTGTAATAATCATCTCTTCTAACCTCCTTTCTCAATCTATTTTTCCTATCCAAGTTCCCCATTCTTCTGTCTAGCATTTTCTACTAGAAGGACATAAAAACACTACACTCTCTAGCCTATACTCTTTGAAAATCTCTTCAAACCGCAGTCGCTTCACCTTGAATTATATAGGTCAGTCTTATCTACAACCTCAAAGCGGTGTTTTGGGCAATCTGCTACTAGCTTGCTAGTTTCTTCTTTGATTTTCATTCAGTATCTCCTCAATCTTCACAAGGAGGTCTGATTTTTCTAGCGACAAACAGAATAAATAAGTTAGTTCAATGAGCTACCTTCCTTATAGATGAAATTGATATTCATGAAGGAAGTCGCCCTTTATTTTTTGCAAAAGATACTAGTATGAATCTATTTGGGGAATTGAATTTATAAGCTGCTCACTTATACTCTTCGAAAATCAAATTCAAACTGCGTCAACGTCGCCTTGCCGTACTCAAGTACAGCCTGCGGCTAGTTTCCTAGTTTGCTCTTTGATTTTCATTGAGTATTAGTTTTTCTAAAATAATTCTAATCTATTATTCTAGCACTAGTAGACTCTTTGCCTAAATCTCCTTTCTACATCTCGTTTCACCAAGAACTTTTTAAGAGAGAAATACTCTAAATTAGTTTTGTTACCGTTTTCAATTAGAGTATACTTTTTTTTTTTAGTATTTCAAGTCTTTTTCTAATTTGGAATTTAGTTTCAAATCTTTTTAACTATAGCAACTACATTAAAAGTACTTTCAAAAATAAGTAGGTTTCTTGCAAGACCTGTTTCGAGTGGACAAGATAAAAAACAGAAAAAAGAAGAAAGTGTAAAAAACTCAATTTTAGGAGAAAACAAGGTTAATAGTCGCATGATATAATGCAATGATGTAAAAATCGAATAAATTGATTGGAAAATTCAAACTAATTTCTAACAATGATTTAAGAATTGTAGTGTCCTAATATAGATTCACTGCACTATAAAACGCATAGTATCAAGGTTGTTCAATACCTGATACTATGCGTGTTTGTGATTTTTAAGATTTTGTGCTTAGAGTTTTTTAATTCCAAGAATGCCATCTTAACCAGATGGTTTTCTTGTCTATTATTGCTGATCTTACAACAACGCCTCAAACTCAGATACTGACATACCCAACTGCTGACTGGCAACCTCGGAAGTCAGAAGTCCTTGGCGAACCATATCCAGAAAGGCAAAAAGTTTTCCACGTTCAAGTCCTTCTGCCCGACCTCTCTCCAACCCTTTTTCTTCAGCTTGTTCCAAGGCATAGTCCTGTGCTAACAAGGCTTGTTCTTCGCGCATACGTAGTTGACTAAACATTTCCCTATCCTCCTCGGACCAGCTCTTGTAGTCCAGCAGTTGGTCTGCCTGACTGATGGCTCGCTCGGGTTCCTGAGTAAAGGGTTTATTCCCAAAAAACTCCAACCACGGTTTGCGAACCTTATCTTTGCTGGTTTCTCTGTATTTTTTTAATTCCAAGAAAGCCATCTTAACCAGATGGTTTTCCTGACCGTTATTTGTGATGGTTAAGACCTCACCTGTCGTGTCCTCTCGCATGCTGAAACTGTGGAAAGCCAAGTCATCTGAGAAGTAGTTGCTGTCCACAATTGCAATGGCATAAACGGGTGCGATGTGTTTATAACTCTGGTGAGTATCACCTTCTCGTTGGCGAATTTTTTCAAGATTTTGATTGACCTGACTGCATAGGTAAGCCCACAGGCGATTGATGAAAAAATTCTGATGATGGACTTGAATCTCAATGATAACTTGGGTTCCATTATCTAACTCCGCTAAAACATCTATACTGGTATAGAAATCCTGCGCTGAGTACGGCATGGAAGGTAAGACGTGAATATTGCTCCCCTCCAAAATGGTCACATTTTTTGCTGGCAAGTCCAGCATATCGCGGATAAATTGACAAGTGATTTCTGGGTTGCTAAAGATTTTCTTAGCAACCAAGTCATTGGTCGGGCTAATGCCCGGATGTCTTAGAATCATCCTTTTCCTCCTTCTATTATAGCACATTTTTAATCTAGGTTTGCTAGATTCAATGCTTCTATCTATTTATTCGTAAAAGAAAGACAAAAGAAGCGAGAAACTTCAAAACTATTACCCCTAATCACTTTCAAAGAGATGAATTTTACTCATATTATTTATTAAAGACTATATTTTACAAAAAAGATTACAAAATCAACCATTTTAGAGAACTCTTATCACTTCCTAGACTATTAATTCTAATGTTTTTTTATACTACTAGCTTGCTCGTCAATAGGTCGTAAAGCAAAATCAGTTGATCCATTCCCCGTACTCGTTCACTCTATAGCCGTCTGGTGTTAGCGATACGAAATTTTCCTAAACCTTTTAAATATAAAAACATCTTTTTCCTCACTTTAGTTTCTAATACTTATTTATCCAGATATAATAGCTTACAATCTTTTAAAATCTTCAAATAAGTTATGATTATTCCATACTCTTCAAACCATGTCAACCTTGCCGTGCCGTATGTATATGTTACTGACTTCGTCAGTTCTATCTACAACCTCAAAACGGTGTTTTGAGCTGACTTCGTCAGTTTCATCTACAACCTCAAAACGGTATTTTGAGCAGGCTACGGTTAGCTTCCTAATTTGCTCTTTGATTTTTTGAGTATAAGGACATGTTGGATTCTATGTGCTGTATTGTCAACAATACACTCTTCTTCCTGTATATCTACCAACATGATCTACAGAATTTTATTTTACTATAATTTTACCTATATTCCAAGACAAGAAATAAAATAATCAAGAACAAAAACGCATATAACCAATAACTAGCTATATGCATTTTAACACTTAAAGTGAACTGTTAAGTTGCGACTATTAGTATCCAGTCAGAAATATACAGTTTATTTACGACTAGCAAGTCATTTACCCGGCAATAGGAGCTCATCTAAATTGATTTTTTCTTAGAGTAGAAATTTCTACTAAAACTATCTAAATAAACTTTTAATCTCTATGACGGACAAAACGTGTCTCAGTTATTCATCAACATCCAAGGTTCTAGTAGTTGACCCACTCCCCATTGGAGTTAACTTGATAACCATCTACTATAGTATTAACCGCTAATCTTCCGCTTTCATTAACATAGTACCATTTATCTCCAACTTGGAACCATTGATTTACCTTCATTGCACCAGATGATTCCTGATAGTACCAATGGTCTCCATCTTTTATCCAACCAGTTGCCATTGAGCCGTTAGCATTGAGATAGTACCACACACCACTGGATTCAACCCAGCCAGTAGACATTGCTCCACTCTCACTCAAATAATACCATTGATTACCATCTCTAACCCAACCAGTTGCCATCGCACCAGTAGAACTCAAGTAGTACCATTTACCCGCTTCCTGATGCCAGCCTTTCACCACTTCACCAGCAGATGTATAAAAATACCACGCACCATTTTCTTGCTTCCAACCAGTCGTTACTGGAACTTTAATCTCAGTTTTAAGAGGAGTTAAAGTAACATCTCCTACATAAGATTGGAGATAACGAGGAGCAAGAGAAGTAAGAGGAGAGTTTGCTACCATTCTGCCTGAAGGCTCCATAGACACTTGATTCTTCTCTGACTTCCTTTCTGTCATCTCCTCAGATACATCTTCTCTTACTGTATTCATGGTCTCGACAGGATTTTCTTTCGTATCTTCAGGAATTCTACTACCAGCTAGTGTAACTGGTAAATCATGCATACTGTCAATTCTACCGGCCAGTAGACCTGTAATTTCTTGACCTGCATCTTCTTTATTGAAGGTAAAAAGTAGAGTTTTTTGATCTGCCTGGGTCAAGAAGGTAGCTTTGTGTCCATTCGCTAAAGTCAAAGTCGGAATAGAATTCACTAGTACCTCAGAATCAAATTGTATCGCTAAGATACCTTGTTCTGCATCCTCTTCTTCTGTTTCCAATTTACGAACTTCCCTGATAGTTACACTTGTTGGATATACCGGATCTTTTGTTAAAAATTCCCAGTTAAATTTTCTAAATGATAGGGTATAGGCATTTTGTCCTTTTTCAGTATGTTCATACAAGATACCATACTCACCGTTTCCTAATTCTTGAAGCGAATTATAGGCAAACTCTCCTTTTTGAATTGGTCTATGATGTAACCAAGTCAAGTCTCCGTTGTCCTCTACACGAGCCAAATGAGCCATTCCATTCGTCCGTTTAGGTCCTCCTGAATTGGTTAAAATGATGTATTCTTTTCCTTCGTGCATGGTGTGAATAGCAGCCATTTGGACATAAACATCTTTAACCTGATTATATATCTTGATTTCCTTATCCCAAGTTTGCCCACCATCTTTACTTGTGGCAACCTGTAAATCACCCGTTAATCCTCTCAT
Organism: Streptococcus sp. 5004; assembly: GCF_013276755.1. Classification (GTDB taxonomy): domain Bacteria; phylum Bacillota; class Bacilli; order Lactobacillales; family Streptococcaceae; genus Streptococcus. Next base: position 88,624 of record NZ_VMLP01000008.1, read on the forward strand.
AAAGAGTTTCACATCACCATTATTTAACTGTACAGCAACTGACTCTGTATTTTGGGCAGGACTATTATTCATAGTTGAGGAATGAATTTTTCTTCTGCCTACTGTCCTATCATCATTAACAGCAGCTCCAGCCTGCCATGTTTCTCCATGGTCATCTGAATAAATCAAACGAGAAGACTGAGATCCGCTTAGATGGGAGATAGCGTTGGTGGTATAAGTAGGAACTAGGATACGCCCCTTGTGCTCTCCTGTTCTAAGCACAATTCCTGTACCTGGACCTGTTCCTAAAAATTTCATCCAATCTTGGCGAATTGATGGTGTAATATCTCTTGGTTTCGACCAAGTTTTCCCATCATCATCACTATAGGAAAGCCACAAATAGCTCGTATAGGCTACACGAAATGGATTTTTAGCAGATTGAGCAAAGTAGATATTCCCAAGAAGCTCTTCTCCTTTATAGAGGTCACCCTTATCTCTGTAGGCTTCTTCTTTTGGATCCACTACAACGCGATAATCTGTTTTTTGATTATTTGCATCATATACTTCTCCGTTTTCTCGAACAGTATATGCTTGATTTTCCCCTTGTTTATATAGTAATTGATAGTGCTTGTCTCCAACTTGTTGATAAGCTTTTTGAGGTTTGTTTGGCATTCCAAAGACAGCTCGACCCTCTGGAAACATATCGTAGATTGAAAAAATTCTCTTTGTGGTAGGATCTTGAACCAAGACCATATCAATATTAAGTGGAGATGGTGCCTGCGGATCTTTTGCTTCTGGATTGTCTCGCAGGTTGGTCAAGGTTAAGGTTGGCTGCCAAGTAGTTCCCCCATTCTCACTTCTCCTAACGACCATAGCAATATCTCCCCAGTCAGAATGGTGGAGACGACGCTGATCTGCTCCTGCCAGTAATGTTCCTTTATCCGTACGTAGCAAAGCTGGAATCCGATAACTCTTAATTCCTTCACTATTTGGCTTATCATTGACACCACTCATAAACAACTCTTGCTTCTCTGTCAAGACTGCCCCTTCAGCAAGTGACGGCTCAATATCTGTCACATCAAATAACTGGCTACGTTTTTTGACTTCCTCTGGAGTTAGAGCACGATTGTATACAGTCAGATTACGAATAGAAAGATCTGAGCCCCACTTCAGTTCTCCTGCTCTATTAGTTGCACCTAACTGGAGTTTATCCACATCTGGCATGTCTGCCAGGAATTTTCCTGACTTTTTATTCGTACGAGATAATACACCATTCACATAAAGACGAACCTGACCATTTGGACTATCCTTTCTTGGTCTTTCAACAGTAAAAGTAACCGAATTATACTTGCCTGGTCTAATCTTCAAAGGCGCATCTGTATAACTTCCATAAAATTGACTACCATCAGCTCCACGTCCCTCTATCAAAGCTGTCCCATTATTGATTGCCATTGTAAAGTATTCATTTATTTTAGTTGTACTGGAAGCAGAAAAGAGATTGTAAAAACTAGGACCATCAGCAGCCGGTTTGAACTCCACATGAACAGTTGCATTTTGGAGTCCCTTTACTTTCTCTAATTCATCAGACAAGTCTACTCTTTTTTCGTTTGAATCATTCGTCTCTAAGTCATCTTTTTCTATCACTGTTTCGACATTTTCTAAATCTCGTGCATAGTAATCTCTTGGAATTTTTTCTTCTTGCTTGTCTTCATGTTCTTGCTCATTGCCAGAAAGTTCAGTCTCTGAAACAGACTCTACATGCTCTGCAGGAAGAGTTATATTTTCTCCTTCCTCAGAAGGCTGACTCTTTTCTGTATCAGTTAGGGTTGAGCTCCCCCCCCCGAAAGTTGAGTTTCATTTGCCAGAGGTTGCTCACTTGCCCCTTCTTGAGCTAAAACAGGAGACGTTCCAAATACCACTGCTCCTACAATCATAGAAACCGCTCCTACCGATAGTTTCCTAATGCTATAACGACACTTACGTTCTTGAACACTCCGATTCATACTGATCCTCTCTATATCTATATCCCGATTTCTGAAATAAGACATTTACTCCAGAAAATACACTTAGTTTGTCTTTTCTTAACTTTCTTTTACTACAGTTCATTTAAATGACAAAAATGAACTAAACAAACTATCTCAAATCGGTGTCAATTTTCCCCTCTCCTTTCTCCAATCAGACTCCTGCCAATCTAGTTTATCTACCAGGACACCGCTGCAATTAAACTAAAATATCTCTTTATAAGCAAATTATTGGACATCGGCTTATGCTATTTACATCATACTTTCTGCTCAATCCTTATCGAACACTTTTTCAAATAGCTTTTCGTAGGCATAAATACTTATAGAAATAATGGGAAATATAATCAAGCTTACAATCAGAATCTTATCCAACTTAAAGGGGACAATCCCAAATAAGTGAAGAAATAAATCAATCAGAAAACTATCGAAAAAAACTGTCAAAAGTAGTTCAACTTGTCTTTTTCTCTGCTTTTTTGTCTTGAATGCCTTAAATATCATATTATTCCCCTTTTCTAAGCTTCAATCCCTTCTCTCTATCTGTCATTTCGCATAGCTACTACTATTTTTACAGCAATCTATCTTTAAATATACATAAAGATAAGATTCTATCACTTTTTATAAGTGTTAGCAAATTTATTATACCTCATTTTTAAAACGCTTTCAATGCGGTGTAGTATAATAGATTTTAGTTTCAAGAAACTCTTTTATATAATAATCTCCTTGAAAGTAGTTTCAGCTGAACATTTATAGTTCATAAAAAGAAAACAGAGACTCATCTGTTTTTTATACTCAATGAAGATCAAAGACCAAGCTAGCCGCAGGCCGCTCAAAACACTGTTTTGAGGTTGTAGATAAGACTGACAAAGTCAGCTCAAAACACCGTTTTGAGGTGGCAGATAGAACTGACGAAGTCAGTAACATATATATACGACAAGGCGAAGCTGACGTGGTTTGAAGAGATTTTCGAAGAGTATGAATTTCAAAGTATATATGAACTAGAATATTTGCTGACTAGACTCTATACAAAAAGAGAGCTACTAGGCTCTCTCATTCATCACTTCACATACTTAAAAGGAATTTCACTACCACAAAGCCAGTTGTAGACTTGGTCATTGACAAATACATTCATGGCTTCGTGGGCATACTCAGGCATGATGCGATAGGCTTTATCGCATGTCAGACGGTTGTAAATCGCAAACTGGGTAATAGGATAGCAAACATCATCGTCCAAGCCCGTAATCATCTTAACCTCACCCTTGATACGATGGGCAAGATTTTTCACATCGATATAGGCCAGGGTCGCCATGATTTCCTCCTCTGTTTCATGGAAGGGGTCGTGAAACTTGAAATAACGGAAAAGTTCGTCGTAAGCCTCGCTAGTATTACCAATCTCAAGCACTCGTCTGAAGTCTGACAAGAAGGGATAGATGGCAACTGTTTTCTGAATTCGAGGATTGAGCGCTGCTGCAACCAAGGCCAAAGCCCCTCCTTGCGAGGCACCATAGCTAGAAAGACGCTTCTCATCAACCTGAGACAGACTAGCAACAATTTCGACCAACTGGTAAATATCCAGATAAACATCCTTATAAAAGAGGCGATCCCGACCTTCCACAGCCCCACGGATGATATGCCCCTTAACAGTATTTCCTAGAGGAGAACGCAAGCCGTCTTGCGAATAACCTGACTGGCCCCGCACATCCATGGAGACAACACCGTAACCAGCCACGGTGAAGGCCAGCATGTCGGTCCAGTCCCAGCCACGTCCCATATAACCATGGAAATGGAAGATTAGCGGAACCTTCTCCTCACTCTTTGGAAGAACGACGCGTGCATAGACCTTGCCTTCATTGGTTCCTTCAAAGGTTAACTCATAGCACTTGACTTGAGGAAGGTGGAAATCTCTTTCCTCCAAGTGGTAGGCTGGAAGCGTGGAAACATTTTTCACTTCCTCATCCCAGAAAGCATCAAAGTCTTCTGGAACCTCATCCCTTCCTAGATAAGTCTTAATCTCTTCTAACAAAGTTGGATTTTTCATAGCATGCTCCTTATATTTTGTAATCGCTAGCACCACTGTAGCACATCTAGGGAAGCAATGCAAGAAAGAAGGGTAAATAGAAAGTGAATTTAGATTCTTTACTTTTAGGATGATAGGCTGAAAGTAGTTTTAGAAACAAAAAAAGAGCATTTCGCTCTCTCTTCTGTTTATACTAGTTTTTTGCTTCCTTCTTTTGAAAAGTGGTTTGGTAATTTACTTTAATCGTTACTGTCATGTGAGAGTCCTCGTTTCTTTTTGATGACTCTAGTATAAGGGTCAAATCTGAAAGCTAGCTTAAGTTTTCCTTAGAGAAAGCTTAATCCAGATGTTCTTTCTTTTCCAAATGAAAAGCTATCATGCGCCACTCTGGATCCTCTTGCCAGCCTTCAATAGAACTAATGTAACTAGCAACCTTTCTTGCTTCTTCTAAAATCGGAAAATCTTCGATAATATCAGCTACTTGAAACTCTGGTAGTCCTGACTGTCTGGTTCCAAAAATCTCACCTGAACCACGCATTTTCAAATCTTCCTCCGCAAGGAGAAATCCATTAGTGGTTTCTGTCATGATGCGCATGCGGTCTTTCCCTGACTTGGTCTTGGGATTAGCCACGAGAACAGCATAGGACTGCTTGTCCCCCCGACCAACACGACCTCTGAGCTGATGGAGTTGACTGAGACCAAAACGGTCGGCATCCATGATAATCATAACGGTCGCATTGGGAACATTGACCCCGACCTCGATAACCGTTGTCGAAACTAGAATATCCGTTTTTCTCTCTTTGAACTCCTGCATAATCTGGTCTTTTTCGTCACTCTTCATCTTGCCATGTAGGAGGGCTACTTCTGCCTTGCCAGCAAAATGAGCCGTTAACTCCTCAGATAGAGCAATGGCATTTTTCAAATCCAGAGCTTCTGATTCTTCAATCAAGGGAGAGATGACATAGGCTTGGGAACCTTTTTGGATTTCTCCCTCTAACCAAGTCAAGACCTGTGGTAGTTGCTCATGCTTGATCCAGCGTGTCACAATAGGTTTCCGTCCTGCTGGCATCTGGTCGATAATGGAAACATCCATATCTCCAAAGGCTGTGATGGCCAAGGTTCTTGGTATGGGAGTCGCCGTCATCATGAGGACATCTGGATTGTCTCCTTTTTCCCGTAAAATACGCCTTTGCCCCACACCAAAACGGTGCTGCTCATCGATAATAATCAAACCAAGACGAGCATACTCCACCCCATCCTGTATCAGAGCGTGAGTTCCGATAATCAAATCAGCCTCACCCTTGGCAATAGTCTCCAAGACTTCTCTCTTTTCTGCAGCTTTCAAGGAACCTGTCAAGAGAGCGAGTTTTAGGTCTGGGAATAGACTCTGTAGACTCTCAAAATGTTGCTCTGCGAGAATTTCTGTTGGCACCATGAGAGCAGCCTGATAGCCAGTCGTCACTGCCGCATACATAGCCAAGCCAGCGACGACTGTTTTTCCACTCCCCACATCCCCTTGCAAGAGACGATTCATGTGGTGATCCGACTTCATGTCGATCAAAATTTCTTGCAAACTCTTTTCTTGAGCTGAAGTCAGGGCAAAAGGCAGGCTTTCTTTGACTGCTGTCACTTTTTCCTGAGACCAATCCAGAACCAGACCGCTTCCCTGAACTCTATTTTCAGACTTGAGCGTCTGCAACTGCATTTGAAAATAAAAGAGTTCCTCAAATTTGATACGGCGAAGGGCCTGCTTGTATTCTCCCAAATCCTTGGGGAAATGCATAGCACGAACGGCCTGACAACGGGACATGAGTTTGTATTTGTCCAGCAAAGACTGGGGAAGATTTTCCTCAATCAAGAGGTCCAGTCCCTGATCAAAGGCTGTCTTGATGACCTTGACCAAACTGGCCTGACTGATTCCCTGAGCCAAGCGATAGACAGGTTGGAGGTCATCTTCCACCTGAGCCAGGACCTTCATCCCAGTCAAACTAGCCTTGGCACGGTCCCATTTTCCAAAGACAGCAAGAGTTGCTCCCAACTCTATCTTATCTGCTAGATAGGGCTGGTTAAAGAAATTCACCGCAAAAACAACTTCTCCCTGCTTGAGACTAAAGCGTAGACGATTGCGTTTGAAACCATAATACTGGACACTGGCAGGAGTCACGACTTGACCAGACAGAACTGCCTTTTCCCCGTCTTCCAGTTCCAGCACCTGCTTGGTCTTAAAATCTTCGTAACGGAAAGGAAAGTAGAGCAAGAGATCTTGCAAATTTTCAATTCCTAGTTTGGCGTATTTTTCTGCTGACTTTGGTCCCACACCAGGTAAGACATGCAAGGGTTGATGTAGATTCATGCTCCACTCCTTTCTTTTCTAATAATATTCTCTCGGAATGCGGTCGCTGAGGAGACAAACCACCTCATAGTTAATAGTCCCACGGTAGGCAGCTACCTGAGTTGCAGTGATTTCCTTGTCACCGTTGGAGCCAATCAAAGTTACCTTAGTTCCGAGTGGGTAAGGCTTAGGCAGACGAATGGTGATTTGGTCCATCGAAACCCTGCCGACGATTGGGCAAGCTTGGCCATCTACCAAGACAGAGAAATTTTGCAGGTCTCGTGTCCAACCATCCGCATAGCCGATTGGCACGGTCGCGATGACTTGCTCGCTATCCGCTTGATAGGTCGCTCCATAGCCCATGCAAGCCCCAGCTGGAACTGTCTTGACATGAACTAAAGCAGACTCCAAGGTCAAGGCCGGTATCAAATCATAAGGCAAATCCAAGACCTCTCCGCTAGGATTGAGACCATACATGGCGTCTCCCATACGAACCGCATTGAAAATAGTCTCTGCATGCCAAAGGGTCGTTGCTGAATTACTGGCATGAACCAGCTCTGGAAGACCTTTCATACTTGATAGAATGGTTTTAAACCGTTCTAACTGGGCATTAAAATAGTCATCTGATTCCTCATCAGCAGTAGCAAAGTGGGTAAAAATCCCTTCAACATGCACACCATGTTGTTGGAGCAAGTCTCGAGCCTGATTAGTCTCACGAGCCTCTCTAAAACCAATTCGTCCCATGCCTGAGTCAATCTTGAGATGGACTGTTAAACCTGCTAGATCTTCCTCCCTAGATAAGAGTGCTTGAATCCACTCCAGTCCAGCCACTGTCAAGGTGATATCGTATTCTTTAGCTAGAGCAACAACTTCTAGCTCAGAAACTCCTAAAATGAGGATTGGCTTGCTGAGTCCAGCTTGTCTGAGTTCAATGGCTTCATCGATATTGGAAACGCAAAAGCCATCAACATCATCTTGGATTGCCTTAGCAACGGCAACAGCTCCATGCCCGTAAGCATTGGCCTTGACCACTGCCCACTTGAGTGTCCCATTAGGGATATGAGCCCCCATTTGCTGAATATTGTGTCGAATAGCTCCCAGATGAATCAGAGCCTTGGTTGGTCTATGCGGACTAGCTTTCATGATTTTCCTCCAAAATAACACTGGCTGTCACAAACTGATCGGTATGGCTAATAGACAGCCAAATTTTTCCTGAAAATGATGACTGACTAAAATAAGGCGCCCCGCGTTCATTGTTCAAAACTTCTAAATCCTGAAAACCGAGCTTGCCAATACCCGTTCCCATGGCCTTGGAAAAGGCTTCTTTAGCCGACCAGCGACCAGCCAAATATTCAATCTGCCTGCGCCCTTTAAGACTGTTAAACCGTTCCATTTCCTTAGCGGTCAGCACGCGCTTAGCAAAGCCTTCATGTCGTGTAACTGCGCTTTCTATCGAAGCCAATTCTTCGATGTCAATTCCATGTCCAACTATCATTTTCATCAAAAGGAGTTGAGATTCCCCAACTCCATCCTTTTCACTTATTTTGTCAAGGTAGCATAAATCTCTTCTATCAAAGCCTCTGTATTTTCCCAACCTAGGCAAGGGTCAGTAATAGAGCAACCAAAGACCTCTGGTTGGTTTTGACGACCATCTGCTAGGTAGGATTCAATCATAAAGCCTCGAACCGTCTTTTTGATTTTCTCATTCCAATCACGATTCTGCAAGGTCTGACGAACAATTCGAATCTGCTCCATATACTGCTTGCCGGAGTTATCATGGTTGGTATCAATGAGGATAAAGGGATTTTCAAGTCCCATGGTTTCATAGCGTTCAATGGCTTGAAGTAGGTTTTCATAGTAGTAATTCGGCATATAATTGCCATACTCGTTAACTGCTCCACGGAGGATAACATGGGCCAAAGGATTACCTGATGTCTCAACTTCCTGCCCATGATAAAGGAAGGTTTGCTTGTTTTGAGCAGCATAGATGGCGTTAAACATAACACCCAAATTTCCTGAGGTTGGATTTTTCATCCCGACTGGTGCATCAATCCCTGAAGCCACAAAGCGGTGCTCTTGGTCTTCCACAGAACGAGCTCCAACGGCATGGTAGCTGACCAAGTCATCCACCAAAATCAGATTTGACGGATAAAGCATCTCATCTGCCGTTGTCAAGCCAGTCTCTGTAATCACGCGGTAGTGCAACTGGCGCACAGCCTGCAAACCGTTAATCAGGCTTGGAGCCTTAGAAGTATCTGGCTGGTGCACCAAGCCCTTATAGCCGTCTCCGTTAGTCCGAGGTTTAGCAGTATACACGCGCATAACCATGAAAATCTTGTCCGCTACCTTCTTTTGCAAGGCGGACAAACGGCGGGCATATTCCAAGACAGCTTCTTCATTATCAGAAGAGCAAGGACCAATCACCAAGAGGATACGGTCATCTTCCCCTGAAATAATGTCTGCCAATTCCCTGTCACGGCTTTCCTTGAGTCTCAAGGCTTCCGCAGACAATTGGGTTTCAGCCTTGATGACTTCCATATCGATTTCTTGACCTTTTTCAATAAATACCATCTTATTCTCCTAACGTTTTGTAAATTTCTCTGACAAGAGCTTCTGTGTTATCCCAACCCAGGCAAGGGTCTGTTATAGACTTGCCAAATACTTCCGGTTCGTTTTGACGACCGTCTTCTAGATAAGACTCAATCATAAAACCACGAACGAACTGCTTGATTTTTTCATTCCAAGCACGGTTAATCAAGGTCTGGCGGACAATTCGAATCTGATCCATGTATTGCTTACCAGAGTTGTCATGATTGGTATCAATGATGATAAAAGGATTTTCCAAGCTCATTTTCTCATACTGGGCAATGGTCTCAATTAAATTGTCATAATAGTAGTTGGGAATATTTTTTCCATATTCATTAAGAGCACCGCGAAGAATAGCGTGTGAAAGCGGATTACCAGTTGTTTCCACTTCTTTTCCTAGGAAAAGGAAGCTTTGTTTGTTTTGAGCAGCATAAATCCCATTAAACATAACATTGAGATTTCCAGAGGTTGGATTTTTAAAACCAGTCGAAAATCCTGCCCCACTTGCCACAAAGCGGTGTTGCTGGTCTTCAACTGAACGGGCACCAACCGCCATATAAGAAATCAAATCATCTACAAGCGGCAGATTTTCAGGATAAAGCATTTCATCAGCTGTTGTCATGCCTGTTTCTGTGATGACACGATAGTGAAGATGGCGCACAGCTTTGATTCCGTTGATGAGGCTTGGTGCTTCTGTCGCGTTAGGCTGGTGAATCAAGCCCTTGTATCCATCTCCGTTGGTACGGGGTTTGGCAGTATAAACACGCATAACCATAAAGATACGGTCTGCTACTTTTTCTTGCAAAGCTGCCAAACGCTTAGCGTACTCAAGAACAGCTTCTTCATTGTCAGATGAGCATGGCCCGATTACCAAGAGAATTCGCTGGTCTTCTCCACGTATAATGGCTTCTAGCTCTTGATCACGCTGTGATTTTCTCTCCAAAGCTTGGCCTTCTAATTTTGATAAGGCACGAACTTCTTCAATATTGATTTTAGGACTTTTTGCTGTAAATACCATAACTCATCTCCTTATAAAGCAAACGGATACCAAGTAAAAATTTACTTTTCACAAGGTATCCGCCTCTAAACTATCTCATTTTATTGTCTTTTACCGTGACAGTTTTTAAACTTCTTACCAGAACCACATGGGCAAAGTTCATTGCGTCCAATCTGGCTCAAATCCAAATCTTCTGGCATACTTGCTTGGTGAGCAGCGATATTGCGAGTCGCTGTTGTACTGATATGGCGTTCTGCCTGTGGTCTTTCTTGTTCATGAATTTGTGCTTTCATCATCAAGCGTGTCACATCAAACTCAATCGAACCAATCATGTCATTAAACATACGGAAACCTTCTGCCTGATACTCAACAACAGGGTTGTTCTGAGCATAGCCACGAAGTCCAACCGCGTTACGCAATTGATCAAGGGCATCGATATGATCTGTCCACTTGTTATCCACCACTCGTAGAATCAAGACTTTTTGGAATTCTTTAACTGCTTCTTCATCACGTAGTTTTGAAACCTGACTATCGTAAACCTTCAAGGCACGTTGGAAAAGTTCTTCCTTGATGGCCTTATCAGACAAGCCTGACAAGTCGTCCATCGTAATTGAATCTTCTGGAAGCAAGTTGTACTTAGCAAAGTTCAAAATCGCCTCTAGTTTTTCATCTTGTTTGGCACGCGCATGACCATCAACGACACGTTCAATCGTGCGTTTGATCATAGACTGAATTTCAGGTGCCAAGTCACGGTCTGCAGTGATGACATCGTAACGTTGAGCATAGATAATCTCACGTTGTTCACGCATGACGTCATCGTATTGAAGGACTTGTTTACGGGTATCGTAGTTATTTCCTTCGACACGTTTTTGCGCTGCTTCAACCTGACGCGTCAACATACGAGACTCAATCGCCTCTTCAGACATATTGAGACGTTCAAAAATTCCCTTCAAGCGTTCAGAACCAAAACGTTTCATCAAGTCATCTTCAAGAGAGAGGTAGAATTGTGACTCACCTGGGTCTCCTTGACGACCTGAACGTCCACGAAGCTGGTTATCGATACGACGACTTTCATGACGTTCTGTACCAATCACACAAAGTCCACCCAATTCACGAACCCCTTCACCAAGCTTGATGTCGGTACCACGACCGGCCATGTTGGTTGCGATAGTAACAGCACCACGTTGACCAGCATTCATGATGATTTGGGCTTCTCTATAGTGGTTTTTGGCATTCAAGACTTCGTGAGGAACGCCAGCTGCGACTAATTTCTTAGAAATGTAGTCACTAGTTTCAACCGCTACTGTACCAACCAAGACAGGCTGACCTTTTTGGTAACGAGCCTTAACGTCTTCGACAACCGCCTTAAACTTAGCCTCGATACTTGCATAAAGAAGGTCTGAGTGGTCAATACGTTGAACAGGACGGTTGGTTGGGATTGGAATAACACGAATGTTGTAGATTTCACGGAATTCTTCTTCCTCCGTCTTACCTGTACCCGTCATACCAGACAATTTCTTGTACATACGGAAAAGGTTTTGGTAGGTGATTGAGGCAGATGTCTTGGTTTCATCCTGGATTGGCACACCTTCTTTGGCTTCAATAGCTTGGTGCAAGCCATCAGAATAACGACGACCTTCCATGGTACGACCTGTAAATTGGTCAACGATCAAGATTTCTTGCTCTTCGCTCACCACATAGTCAATATCGAGAAGCATGATATAGTTGGCACGAAGGGCGTTATCAATAAAGTGAGTCAGAGCTACATTTTCGATGTCATAGAGATTTTCAAGTTTGAAGTAGCTTTCAGCCTTGTCAATCCCTGAATCAGACAAACCAATAGTCTTAGACTGCACATCGATGATGTAGTCGTCTTTGTCCAAAGATTTCACATAGTGGTCTGCCATGTGGTAGAGCTGACTGGTTTCAACTGCGTTAGCACCTGATACGATCAAAGGTGTACGGGCCTCATCAATCAAGATTGAGTCAACCTCATCGACCAAGGCATAGTTAAGCGGACGTTGTACCATGTTTTCAGCGCGGACGACCATGTTGTCACGAAGGTAGTCAAATCCGATTTCTGAGTTAGTTGAGTAGGTAATGTCACACTCATAGGCTTCTTTTTTCTCCATTGGAGATTTGGCAGCCAAGTTAATCCCTACTGACAAGCCAAGCCATGAGTACAATTCACCCATTTCAGTCGCGTCACGTTCTGACAGGTATTCATTGACCGTAACTACGTGAACCCCTTTACCTGAAAGGGCATTGAGGTATACCGGCATAGTCGCAGTCAAGGTTTTCCCTTCCCCTGTACGCATTTCTGGCACGTCACCATGGTGAAGAACGATTCCCCCCATGACCTGAACCTTATATGGGAAGAGGCCTAGGACACGTTTGGCACCCTCACGGACAACCGCAAATGCTTCATAAAGCAATGAATCCAGTGATTCTCCATTTTGATAACGTTCTTTAAATTCAACTGTTTTTGCTTTTAGTTGGTCATCAGTCAAAGCAGCCATTTGGTCTTCGTATTTGAAAACCTTGTCAGCCATCTTTTCCAGACGACGGATTTCTCCTTTATCATTTTCGATAATTGTTTTTAAAATATTAGCCATGTTTTTCCTTACTTTAAATTCCGAATATTTTAGAATGTTCTTTTAATTTTAGCACAATTACTGATTATTTTCAAGGAAGAATCCCCATTTTGAAAAGGAAAAAGAGGCTAGTTCCCAAGCTAACCTCTCTGACTTTTATGTTGGTTTAATTGCCAAAAATCGGCAAAATGGCAAATAGGATAAATAGATTTATCCAAAGAGAAAGACAGCAGATGAGTCCAAAAACAAAGAGACTGACTTTCTTGGACAGCAAGGCCATCAAAATAGACAGAATACCAAAAACTAGCAAGACTTTCTGTATGCTGAAGAGGTCAATCTCCCCCCCCAGAATCGGACTGTCCCAAGGAAGAAAGAAGAAAGCCAGCCAGATCAACAGAACTAAACCAATATAGACCTTAGAATAGCGTGTAATAAATGATTTTAGATGTTCCATAAGCCACCTCCTAGGATTGTATATCCTTTAAATATTGTATATGTCCATTTTCGACAACTAATACATCTGTGCAAAGGTCTGAAATATCTTCCGATATGTGTGATGTCAGGATAACCAGACCATTTTCTTTTTTCAGGTAAGATAAAATGACCTGTTTGGTTAACCTCACACTCTTCTCATCCAAAGCATTCATGGGTTCATCGAGAAAGAGTATAGATGGTTCGGCAATAAAGGCTTGAATCAAAGCTATTTTTTGCTTTGTTCCTAAGGATAAATGACGGTATTCAACATCTTCAAATTCCTTTAAATCATAATATTGGATCCAATCGGCAATTCTTTTTTCAGTAATTTCAGATGAAAAATCCCTTAACAGTTCCAAATTTTCTCTCAGGGATAAATGAGATAGAAACTCTACCTTTTCAATTAAAATCCCTGCATCCTGAATATAATGATTTTTCACCCCGTAAACTTTACCATCTTGAAGAACTTTTCCTTTGTCAAGCTTAATATAACCAGCAAGTACCTTTAAAAGAACCGTCTTGCCAGATCCATTATCACCTTTAAGTCCATAAATTTTTCCTGATTGAAACACCAAATTCAACTGATTTAAAATAGGTCTTTTCCCATAAATTTTCTGTCCATCTATAATTTCAAGTTTCATCGTTTATCCTTTCTTAAATTTCTCTTCCAAACGACTAACAATCAAGATAACTAATAAACTTAGGAGTACTAAATACACTGTTACAATATGATCCATCATCCATTCTTGTCCCACAAATGCTAAAAAATAGAGAAAAAAGGAAAAACCAGCGCCCGCACTAATAAGTGCTATCAGATAAGACAGGAGTAAGTACAACATCATTAACTGAGCAAGTAAAAAGAAAAGTACGACTGTTTTGAAATGAATTCCTAGAGGAAGTAAACCAAGGAACCAGACAAATAAATCTTGAGTAAAAAATTTAGAGATGACAACCAATCGTTTCCTTGTATAATCGAAAAAGGAGCTTGATTGATAGCGAATCAAGTGATGGTAATGGTCTGCCAAATCACTTTCAAGCAAAATGACAGAGAGCCATCCTACCATGAAAATCGAAAGGTTTAACAAGAGTTTGGGGATTTCTAAATTCGCTTCAGAATAGTCATTATAGGAAAAGATTGAAATCAATTCCCTCTTGAAAAAGAGAAAAACATCCTGCTTTTGAACCACTGTTGACAATAGATAGTTAATCAAAATCATCATCAAAACTATACGAAGTAGTAAAACGATCTTTCTCTTTAGCAAAATATTGTTAAAATTCTTAAACATTATCTTCATATTTTTCAAGCACCATATAAGGGACAATATAAAGGATATAAGGAGTAAAGAGTTTCATCAAACTGACATCCCCATAGCTAGCTTGCATCAAACTCGTTATAGGAACCATATAGTAAGGCAAGGCACTATAGAGCAACATAGAACCAAGCCAAAGAAACATCAAATAGGCAATTGCCGAACGAGTCACATTCCCTAAATAATCAACTATTTTAAAAAAATAGACTGCATTGATGAAAATACCGATTAGTAGGACACAAGTAAAGAACAAATAGCTTGTTATCTCTCCATTTAGGAGCCTTTGTAAACTACTCCCATCAGAAAATAGAGAATTCCATTCAAGAGGAGAAAAAGTCCCAAAGAAATAAGTTAAAATTGCAATTATCAGCACAGTCACTAAATATATCAAGCAAGGGATACTTGCAACTTGCAAAGTCAACTTTCTTTTTAACCCTTGATAACTCACTTCTCTTCCAATACTCAATCGTAAAACCTTATTTTTCAGCTCAATATATTGAAAACCTAGCAAAACAATGATGATTGGAATAATAAATGATTGATAAAAACCTAGATTGAACTGGAGAATACGAAAATCTAATGCTGATTTTAATAAGTCATTTTTAATTGCTTGTCCATCGAATTTAGCTAGATCGGGCGCATGAATATCAAAAAAGAAATAAGTCATCAAAACATCACGATAAACCAAAGCAAGAAAAAGCAAAGTAAGCAAGACATAAACAAATTTATGCCTTGCCAAAGTTAAGAGAGGAATCTTCATAAGCCACCTCCTACAAATAAAAACCGATATAAATCAATGCCTTCCGCCCTTAGACTTTCCTAACTCCTTTCTTAGTCTAAGCATTTTTTTGAAACAGGAATAAGTTAACCTATTCAGACCAATAGCTAGCAGAATAAAAAGAAACCAAATGCCCCATAACTTGATATCTGTCAAATTTCTCAAGACGATATTGAAAAACAGAACTGAAATAACTGTCCAAGCAAGGCTAAAAAGAGCATAGAGGGGAATGTAAAACCAGTAAAAATAGTAAAAAATTGGGAAAAATTTACTTTCTCTATTATCCTTTTCAATCCAGCTGAAAAAGTAAAACCAGGGAAATAAGAGCACAAATTTAAACAAATGTTTCATCGACACCTCCTTTTTGATAGCGTTTTCTATTATTTTATTATATCAAAAAAATCTGGAAATGTCATTCCAGATTCTACTTTTTTATTTACGCTTTCTTGCGATGAGATGGATTGGAGTTCCCTCAAAGACAAAGGCCTTGCGGATTTGATTTTCCAAGAAACGCAGGTAAGAAAAGTGCATAAGCTCTTCTTCGTTGACAAAGATAACAAAGGTTGGTGGTTTAGTTGCCACTTGGGTCGCATAGAAAATCTTGAGGCGTTTCCCTTTGTCTGTCGGTGTTGGGTTGATGGCAATGGCATCCATAATCACATCGTTCAAGACAGCTGATGGAATACGTGTGTTTTGACTTTCACTGATTTGCTTAATCATCTCAGGCAGTTTGTGGAGACGTTGCTTGGTCAAGGCTGATACAAAGATAATCGGTGCGTAAGGCAGGTATTGGAACTGCTCACGGATATCTTCTTCCCAGTTTTTCATGGTGTGGTTATCTTTTTCAAGTGTATCCCACTTGTTGACCACGATAATCATCCCTTTGCCAGCTTCGTGGGCAAATCCAGCGATACGCTTGTCGTATTCACGGATACCCTCTTCCGCATTGATGACCATCAAGACCACATCTGAACGGTCAATAGCACGCATGGCGCGCATGACAGAATATTTCTCGGTATTTTCATAAACCTTACCAGACTTACGCATACCAGCCGTATCAATCATGGTAAACTCTTGACCATCTGTATCTGTAAAGTGGGTATCAATAGCGTCACGCGTTGTTCCAGCAACAGGACTGGCAATGACACGGTCTTCTCCCAAGATAGCATTGATCAAACTTGATTTTCCAACGTTTGGACGACCAATCAGACTAAACTTAATCACATCTGGATTTTCTTCTTCATATTCATTTGGAAGATTTTCTACGATGGCATCTAGCACATCCCCTGTACCGATACCATGGACAGATGAGATAGGCAGTGGTTCACCCAAACCGAGGGCATAGAAATCATAGATATCATTTCGCATCTCAGGGTTGTCCACCTTGTTCACTGCGAGGATAACTGGTTTATGGGTCTTATAAAGCTTACGGGCTACGTATTCGTCCGCATCGGTAATTCCTTCCTTACCAGACACGACGAAGACGATAACATCTGCTTCTTCCATGGCAATTTCCGCCTGGTGCTTGATTTGTTCCATGAAAGGAGCAACGACATCATCGATTCCTCCTGTATCAATCATGCTAAAGGAACGATTGAGCCACTCACCCGTTGCATAGATACGGTCACGTGTCACTCCTTCGACATCTTCTACAATGGAGATTCGCTCACCAGCGATCCGATTAAATAGGGTTGATTTCCCAACATTGGGACGTCCTACAATGGCAATAGTTGGTAGGGCCATAATTTCTCACTTTCTACAATAAGTTCTTCTGTTCAAGATTTTTTCTAGTTGAGCTTGGTTCAGCTTGGCCAAACTGTTCTGCTAGGCGCTGACTCCAGCTTGTGGTTGCACGCGCCCCAGCATAGTCAGCCTGTACACGGTCATAAGCTTGGATTGCATCAGTTGACTGTTCTCGGTATTCTTCCTCAAACACCACTTGATTCAATGGCAAGCGAGGTTTGACTTCATGTTCTTCATTTGGAATTCCTAGTGCCATCCCAAAGACAGGATAGGTGTAGTCAGGCAAATTAAAGAGTTCTGCTACTTCTTCTGACTTGTATCGAACCAAACCGATAATCACACCACCATAGCCCAAGCTTTCAGCTGCCAGCAGGGCATTTTGACCAGCAAGAGCCGCATCGACCGAACTAATCAAGAGACCTTCTACACCTTGGGGTTGGAAAGTATCAGTATGAAGCTGGGCTCCCTTTTCCGCTCGGTTCAAATCTCCGACAAAGAGAAGGAAAACAGCTGACTGGCGAATGGCTTCTTGAGGCACCAATTCATACAAGGCATCCTTCTTTTCTTGACCTCGTACTACAATCACAGAGTAGGATTGAAAATTCTTCCAAGACGAGGCCATTTGGGCTGCTGTCAGGATTTCAGTCAAGTCTTCCTGAGGAAGGGCTTGCTCCTTAAATCTTCGAACAGACTTATGAGCTTTCATCAGTTTAATCGTTTCTGTCATCGACGGTTTACTCCTTCTAAACGAGTCTCCTCAGCCAAATAACGGATGCGTTCCATGACTCGTCTGGCTTCCCAGGTTTCGTCATTTCCTTGCTTCCCTTTAGCGAAATGCAACTCCAAATCTTCAAAGTTGAAGTTGGATGTGAAAAAGGTCGGTAAATTTTCCTGCATCCGATATTGGAGAATGACCTGCAGGATTTCGTCACGCACCCAAGCTGTTGATTGCTCGGCACCAATATCATCTAAAATCAGGACTTCAGAAAGCTTAAGCTCATCCACCAAGGTTTTGACATTGCCATCACCGATAGCATTTTTGACATCTATGACAAAGCTAGGATAGTGGAGAAGAGTGGATGAAACACCACGTTTTTCTGATAAATCATGGGCTAGGGCAGCCACCATGAAACTTTTACCCACACCAAAGTCTCCATATAAGTAAAGACCTTTTCGAATAGTTGGATATTGTTCCACGAAGGCTAATAGCTTTTCAAAAACTGGCAAGCGACCCAAATCATCCAAGTCTACTTGAGCCAAACTAGCTTTCCTGAGACTGGCTGGCAGATTGATTAACTTGAGACGGTTCTTAATAGCCGCTTCTTTTTCCGCCGCGATTAGTTCAGGAGTTTCTTCATAAGAAACATCCGCATAGCCATGATTCATAACCAAAATAGGCTTGTAGCCTTTGGCGATATAATCCGTATCACCACGAAGAAACTTATCACGCTCGGTGATGTACTGATTAAACTTGGAGATACTGCGATTCAATTCCTCTGGGCTGAGGGATTCTTGCTGGATAAAGGCCGCAACATCAGGATCCTTCATGATTTTCTGGACCAAATCTTGATAATGAAAACGGCTAGGTTGACGTTTGAGTACGTCTCCGACACTTTCCATCTAATCTCCTCCTTTTTCTAATCGAGCTAATAGTTCTTGTTTCTTACGTTCTAGTTCCAGACGAGTTTCCTCGCTGGTTTCATTCTTATAATCTGGATTGCTCCACTTGGGTACATTGGACTTGGTAGGACTAGAGTTACTGCTTTTTTGAGCCTGATTCTTCTGCCCTCTCTCACGGATGCGCAATACTGCCTCTTCTGCTGAATGAATCTTTTGATAGGCGTAATCATTGGCTACCTTCATGGCATATTTCTCATTGATATTTGCCGAATCCACCTTATTAAAGGTCAATAAGAGAATGATATTGATGACTTCGTCCAGCAAGCCCAAGCCAGCCATCTGTTGCAAGAGTTCTCTTTCTGTTTGGGTAATAGTTCCCTTGCGTGTTTGCTTGATTTCTGCCAAGAACTGCAAGGCCGTTTTACTTTTGGCTTCCTTGATAATGGTCGCTTCCTTAGGACTAAAGTCAGAGGAAATCGGTTTTTGAGCGATTTTTTCCCGCATGCGTTTGGTTGAAATAACCCGGGAAACAGCTGTTGACTTAGCCAATTGATAGGTTTCAAACCAAGTCCATTTCTTCTCCTCGGCAATGGCAAAAAGGTTTAAGACATCGGACTGCTCATCCGCAAAGCGAAGTCCATCTCGAGCCATAAGCTGACGAAAATGGTCCAAGTCAAAATCGTTGGCCACTTTCTTCTTGAGACCAAGGTCTTCTTGACTTCCCAGCTCTGCCAAATCTGGAAAGACTTGATTGAGTGAGACAGGTATTTCTTCTCCCTCAGTGCTCTCAACTTTCAAATCCTCCACAGCTGCATCACCAATCTTCTTCTCCAAAAGTCTGCGATAAACAGGATGTTCCAAGAAATCCTGACTTGAAAGAGGAGCATGGAGGGCTAGCTGATAAACATCCCCCTTTTGATAGAGGGTCAAGAGATTAAAAGCAGATAGGATTTTCAGGGATTTTATCAGTCTATCCATCCCAAAGTTGAGATGGTTAAGAATGCTTGAAAAAAGATATTCCTTTCTGCCATTATCCCAAAAACTAATCGTATAAAGATAAAGGCTCAGTGCCTCCTGACCGATAATCGGGAGGTAGCACTGTACCAGAGATGAGGTATCTTGCGACACCCGATTATTCTTTAGATAAGAAAAACGGTCAATTGGCTTCATTTATCTTTCCTTTTTCTTTTTAGAGGACTGGGTAATTTGTTGGAGCAAGCTCTCTAACTCACTAACATCCTTAAAACTACGATAGACACTGGCAAAACGAACATAGGTAATCTCATCCAACTCAGCCAACTCCTCCATGACGAGTGAACCAATGTCCTCACTTTGAATTTCATTTTCATTTCGACCACGGAGTTTCTGTTCGATACGATTGACTACCATGTTTATTTCATCACTTGACACAGGACGTTTCTGAGCTGAGCGGATAATTCCATTAAAGATTTTATCTCTGGAGAATTGTTCCCGTGTGCCATCTTTTTTAACAACCACTAAGGTTCTTTCTTCTACTCGTTCGTAGGTTGTAAAACGGTGTTGGCATTCATCGCACTCACGTCTTCTACGAATGGTGTTCCCTTCTTCTGCTTGGCGACTATCGATAACACT
Source organism: Streptococcus sp. 5004 (assembly GCF_013276755.1). GTDB lineage: Bacteria > Bacillota > Bacilli > Lactobacillales > Streptococcaceae > Streptococcus. Next base: position 108,683 of record NZ_VMLP01000008.1, read on the forward strand.
TGACTTGGTAGCCCCACATTTTGGACAACGCATCCTTTCCCTCCTTATCGTTTTCTTTTCATTATACCATTTTTTAAACGATTCCCAAAACAATTCTTCTTTTTGCTTGACAAGTTTTTTGTTTTGTTGTATTATTTAATTAAGACAAAAGGATAAAAGAAAGGAGACCAAGATGTCCTGGACATTTGACAACAAAAAACCCATCTATTTACAGATTATGGAGAAAATCAAGCTTCAGATTGTTTCCCATACACTGGAACCCAATCAACAACTTCCAACCGTGAGGGAGCTGGCGAGCGAGGCTGGTGTCAATCCCAACACCATCCAAAGAGCCTTGTCAGACCTTGAACGAGAAGGATTTGTCTACAGCAAGCGCACAACTGGACGATTTGTAACTGAGGATAAGGAGCTAATCGCCCAATCGCGCAAACAATTATCAGAAGAAGAATTGGAACACTTCGTTTCCTCCATGACCCATTTTGGCTATGAAAAAGAAGAACTACCAGGCGTAGTCGGCGATTATATTAAAGGAGTTTAAGCCTATGTCATTACTAGCATTTGAAAATGTATCCAAATCTTATGGAGCAACCCCAGCCCTTGAAAATGTTTCCCTTGACATCCCAGCTGGAAAAATTGTTGGTCTCCTTGGTCCAAACGGCTCAGGGAAAACAACCCTGATTAAACTAATCAATGGCCTCTTACAACCAGATCAAGGACGTGTCCTCATCAACGACATGGACCCAAGCCCAGCAACCAAGGCCATCGTAGCTTATTTGCCGGATACAACCTATCTTAATGAACAAATGAAGGTCAAAGAAGCCCTAACCTACTTCAAGACCTTCTATAAAGATTTCAATCTTGAACGCGCCCATCATCTACTTGCAGACCTAGGTATTGATGAAAATAGTCGTCTCAAGAAACTATCAAAAGGAAACAAGGAAAAAGTCCAATTGATTTTGGTTATGAGCCGTGATGCCCGTCTCTACGTTTTAGACGAACCCATTGGTGGGGTGGATCCAGCAGCCCGTGATTATATCCTCAATACCATTATCAACAACTACTCACCAACTTCTACCGTTTTGATTTCTACCCACTTGATTTCAGATATCGAGCCAATCTTGGATGAAATTGTCTTCCTCAAAGACGGAAAAGTCGTTCGTCAAGGCAATGTAGACGATATTCGCTATGAGTCAGGTGAATCCATTGATCAACTCTTCCGTCAGGAATTTAAGGCCTAAACAAAGGAGATTATTTATGTTTTGGAATTTAGTTCGCTATGAATTTAAAAATGTTAACAAGTGGTATTTAGCCCTCTACGCTGCCGTGCTAGTCCTTTCTACCCTTATCGGGATACAAGCACAGACCTATAACAATCTACCTGTCAAAGAAAGTCAACCTACTATGCTACTTTTTCTAGCCCTCGTCTTTGGTGGCTTGATGATTACACTTGGGATTTCAACTCTTTTCTTAATCATTAAACGCTTTAAAGGTAGTGTCTATGACCGACAAGGCTATCTGACTTTGACCTTGCCAGTTTCTGAACACCATATCATCACAACCAAACTAATCGGTGCCTTTATCTGGTCGTTGATTAGCACTGCTGTCCTAGCTCTAAGTGCTGTTATTATTGTGACCATAACGGCTTCAGAATGGATCCCTCTTTCTTATGTGATTACATTTGTAGAAACACATCTCCCTCAGATCTTTCTTACAGGTATATCCTTCCTACTAAATACCATTTCCAGTATACTCTGCATCTACTTGGCTATTTCCATTGGACAGCTTTTCAATGAATACCGTACAGCACTCGCTGTTGCAGCCTACATTGGTATCCAAATCGTCATTGGATTTATTGAACTTTTCTTCAATCTTAGTTCTAATTTCTATGTCAATTCACTTGTAGGACTCAATGACCATTTCTATATGGGAGCAAGTATAAGTATTGTTGAAGAACTCATTTTCATAGCTATCTTTTACCTCGGAACCTACTATATTTTGAGAAATAAGGTTAATTTGCAATAAAAAATGCCCAGCTAAAAAGCTGGGTTTTGATTTAACTCAATATCAAACCGGCTACAATAGGGCTGACAAAGACATAGAGAATACCGGTGACACCGATAGCCAAACCACCCATGGCTCCTGCTACAGAGCCGTATCGGAAGGCTGTGCCTGTTCCGACTGCGTGGCCTGTTCCTCCAAGGGAAAGACCAACAGCTACTGGGTCGTCAATTTTCAACCACTTCAAAAGGGTTGGGCCGATGACACTGGTTAAAATTCCAGTCGCCACTACAACCACCAAGGTCACAGTCGTCAGACCTTGCAATTTTTCTGTGATTCCCACTGCCATAGCAGTTGTTACTGACTTGGGAAAGAGAGAAATGGCTAGGAAAAAGTCCATGCCAAAAATTTTCGCCACAAGTGCTGTGAAAGAGGTATTGACCACTACCGCTAACAGACTACCAAAGAGAATACTGCGAGCATGGTGCTTCATCAGATGAAAACTCTTATAAAGCGGAATCCCCAGAGCCACGGTCGACGGAACAATCAAGTTGTTCAGATAAACCCCACCTTGGTAGTAATCTTGGTAAGAAATACCCGTCACTTTTAGAAAGATGATAATGAAAACAGCTGACAAAAGCAAGGGCGTTGTCAATGGATGGGGAAAACGTCTGTAAATCAGCATTCCCACTAGATAAGCTAGGATTGACAGGGCAAGCCCAAACAGGGGATTGGAAACAAATTCACTCATTTGGCATCTCCTTTCTCATAATCTCCCTCAAACCGTCTCTTGATAAACTGAACCACCAAAGCAATGAGGATAATATTGATAACAGCTGCAAAAAAGACAATCAAAACAATGGGCAAAAGATAGGGAGCAATCACATCAAACTTTTCCATGATTCCCACTGCTGGCGGCAAAAAGAGAATGGTCATATTGGCCAGCAAGAAATTCCCCACCATGTTGACATGTCTGGTTCTCAGCCACTTGAATTGTAGGGCTAGAAAGAGAATAATCAAACCGATAATACTGCCTGGGATAGGCAAATGAAAGAAACTGGAAATCCCCTCTCCGATTAGAGAAATCACAAAGAGAATCATTAATTGAACATATAATTTCATCCTAAACTCCACGAAATAGACTTCTTGCATACCAGTTTACTCTTTTTTCAGAAAATTTCAAGGAAATGCACAAGAGTCATTAAAAATTAGAGAGGAAAGGGGATACAAACAATTCTTGACTTGTGAAAACAGTGTAATTTAGGATAAAATATTCCAGCGTCCTTCTTGCCAGTATCCTTGAAAAGTAGTATAATTATTGCATGCGCAATCATCTTGTGATGCAGAGACTGTCCGTGAATGGACTTTCCTCTATTTACAACTCTAAAAAGAAAGGAGATACTATGACCTATTTGGAAAAATGGTTTGACTTCAATCGGCGTCAGAAAGAAATCGAGACTCGCTTGGAAGAGACCATTGCCCAGCAGAGCGAGCAAAGTCTGACCTTGAAAGAGTTCTACCTACTCTACTATCTGGACTTGGCTGAAGAAAAATCTCTACGCCAGATTGACCTGCCAGATAAGCTTCATCTGAGCCCGAGCGCTGTTTCTCGGATGGTGGCTCGCTTGGAAGCTAAAAATTGCGGTCTGCTCAGTCGTATGTGTTGCCATCAAGATCGACGCTCTAGCTTTATCTGCCTGACAAGTGATGGACAAAAGACACTGGCTTCTCTACAAAAGGCTGTCGAAAAAAGCTTGGAAACTGGTTTGGATTTCTTGATTTAAGATGATTTTGAAAAAAAGTTGCGTGCGCAATCATTTTTCTTGACATTCTCTTTTATAAGGAGTAAAATAAAGTCATCATTAAACAAAGGAGTTTTAAACATGATTGAAATTACCTATCTAGATGCCAGCAAGAACGAAAGAACTGTGACTTTCGAGTCTTATGAAGACTTTGATCGTTCGCAACAAGCTTGCCTTATCGGCGTCGCAGACTACTACCCTGTCCAAAAATTAACCTACAATGGTCATGATTTGGACTACCATGGGACTTATGGAGATGTCTTCTTCTATCTCAAGAAACAAGATTTAAGCCAATATAACTAAAAAAAGGAGAAATACAATGGCAAAAGCAATTACAGATGCAACATTCGAGCAAGAAACAAAAGACGGTTTGGTCTTGGTAGACTTCTGGGCAACTTGGTGTGGTCCATGTCGTATGCAAGGTCCAATCTTGGACAAATTGTCTGAAGAACTTTCAGAAGATGTTTTGAAAATCGTTAAAATGGACGTTGATGAAAATCCAAACACAGCTCGTGCTTTTGGAATCATGTCTATCCCAACTCTTCTCTTCAAAAAAGACGGCCAAGTAGTGAAACAAGTTGCTGGTGTTCACACAGCAGAACAAATCAAGGCCATCGTTGCTGAATTGAGCTAATCAAACGAGAGACCAAGTACTTTCTTTGGTCTCTTTTTTCTTGCCCTTTGCCATTTTTCAAAAAATATGCTAGACTGTAGATAGAATATTACGATGTTTGGGACACGCCATCGCTAAAAAAAACCTTGACTTGGTATTTTTTAGCTCCCTCATGGGAGCTTTTTGCGTGCTCTGAACATTTCCCATTTTGGAAGGAGTACTATGAAACGTCAATCAGCCTTGGTCGTCTTTAGTGGCGGTCAAGATTCTACAACCTGCCTCTTTTGGGCTAAAGAACACTATGAAACAGTCGAAGCCGTTACCTTTGCCTACGGCCAACGTCATCATCTCGAAATTCAAGTTGCTAGAGAAATCGCCAAGGAACAGGGGATTCGTCATCACATCCTAGATATGTCTCTGCTGGGGCAAATCACTGAAAATGCGCTGACCTCTGATATGGAGATTGAGCAAAAAGAGGGAGAAGTTCCCAATACCTTCGTTGACGGTCGAAACCACCTCTTTCTATCCTTTGCGGCAGTCCTTGCCAAGCAACGTGGAATTACAGACATCGTGACAGGTGTCTGCGAGACAGATTTTTCAGGCTACCCTGATTGTCGAGATGTCTTTGTCAAATCCCTCAATGTTACCCTCAACCTTGCCATGGATTACGACTTTGTTATCCAAACACCTCTCATGTGGCTAGACAAGGCTGAAACTTGGGAGTTAGCTGACCAACTCGGTGCCTTTGACTATGTTCGTGAAAAGACTTTGACCTGCTACAAGGGGATTATTGGAAGTGGCTGTGGAGATTGCCCAGCCTGCCACCTACGTCAACATGGCCTAGATGTTTATCTCTCACAGAAAGGAGAGGACTAATGTTTTTTGCACCCAAAGAAATCAAACAGGAAACTGGGGAGTCTCTGGTCTACAATCCTCACAGAACCTTGGTATCAAAAGAGTTTACCTTCGATGCTGCCCACCACCTCTTTCACTATGAGGGAAAATGTAAGTCCCTGCATGGCCACACCTATCATTTGCAGATTGCTGTCAGTGGATTTTTAGATGAACGTGGCATGACCTACGATTTTGGAGATATCAAAGCGATCTACAAGAACTACTTAGAGCCCCACTTGGATCATCGCTATCTCAATGAAACTCTTCCCTATATGAACACAACTGCTGAAAATATGGTTTACTGGATTTTCCAAACCATGAACCAAGAGTTGCCAGACGAGCGCAGTCTCCGTTTGGAATACGTTCGCCTCTATGAGACTCCGACTTCCTTTGCGGAGTTTAGACGGGAGTGGTTAGATGACTAGGGAACGTGTCCTCAAACTACCAGTTTTGGAAATTTTTGGCCCAACCTTTCAAGGCGAAGGCCGTGCTATCGGGCAGAAAACCATGTTTGTCCGCACTGCTGGTTGCGACTACCACTGCGATTGGTGCGATTCTGCCTTTACTTGGGATGGCTCTGAAAAGCCAACTCGCATGACAGCTGACGAGGTCATTGCTGCATTGGATAAATTGGGAAGCTACGACTACGTCACCCTATCTGGGGGAAATCCTGCTATCCTAGCAGCCAACATGGCTGAACTGGTCACCAAGCTCAAGGAACGTGGTGTCACTCTTGCCGTTGAGACCCAAGGCTCTCGCTGGCAAAATTGGTTAAAAGACATCGACCAAGTCACTCTGAGTCCCAAACCTCCTTCATCCAAGATGGAAGTCAACTTTGAGACCTTGGACTTTATCGTTTCCCAACTGGATCCAGATAAGGTTGCCTTTAAAATTCCTGTCTTTGATGATGCAGATTTAGACTTTGCCAAAGGGATTCAAGAACGCTACCAACCAGATGTCCTCTTCTTATCGGCAGGAAATCCTGAGCCCAAGGCTACTGGTAATATTGTCCAAGACCAACTGGACCGCCTCAAAGAACTCTGGGAACGTGTCGCTACCGACGACAGCTGGGGCAATGTCCGCGTCCTTCCTCAACTGCATACCCTCCTCTACGATAATCAACGTGGTGTTTAAATTAGAAAGAAAAAATCATGTCACAACAAGAAGAAATGAAAAATCTAAGCCTACTAGGCAACAAAGAAACCAACTACATTTTCGAGTATCAACCAGAAGTTCTCGAATCCTTTGACAATCGTCATGTGGAGAATGACTATTTTATTAAATTCAACTGTCCTGAATTTACCTCACTTTGCCCTATTACCGCTCAGCCAGACTTTGCAACTATCTATATTTCCTACATCCCTGACAAGCTCTGTGTTGAGTCAAAATCCCTCAAACTCTACCTCTTTAGTTATCGAAATCACGGGGATTTTCACGAAAACTGCATTAACACCATCGGGAAAGACTTGGTCAACTTGCTAGACCCTCGCTATTTAGAAGTCTGGGGAAAATTCACTCCTCGCGGTGGCATCTCAATTGATCCCTACTACAACTACGGTAAGCCAGGAACTAAATATGAAGGCTTGGCAGAACAACGCCTCTTCCAACACGACCTCTACCCAGAGAAGATTGACAACCGTTAAACTCATACTCAATGAAAATCAAAAAGCAAACTAGGAAGCTAGCCGCAGCTTGCTCAAAGCACTGCTTTGAGGTTGTAAATGAATCTGACGTGGTTTGAAGAGATTTTCGAAGATTATCATACGAAAAAGCCCTGTTCCTCAAGATGAGGAGCAAGGCTTTTTGAGTTTCAATTATTCTTCTGTTCCAAGGAAGTTTTTAGCAACAAGGGCTGCAAGAACTCCACCAACGATTGGGGCAAGGATGAAAATCCAAACTTGTTGAAGGGCTGCGCCACCTACCAAGACAGCTGGTGCCAAGCTACGAGCTGGGTTTACTGAAAGTCCAGTAATGTTCAACCCCACAAGAATCATCGCCATCAAGGACAAACCAATTACCAAACCAGCAATCGCACCATTTCCCTTGCTTTCTGAAGTCACGGTCATGATAACCAAGACAAACAAGAAAGTTGCGATGACTTCAAACAAGAAACCACCAAAGACAGTGACACCGTTTGCCAAGGCATTTTCACCAAGACTAGCAGTTGACATACCTGAATTTGCCAAGAGGAAGAAGACAGAAGCAGATGCTAAGAAAGCTCCAACTACTTGTCCAAGGATATAGTTTACAAGCTCTGAAGATGACAAACGTTTGTTAATAAACATAGCAATCGAAACCGCTGGGTTCAAGTGAGCACCTGAAATAGTTCCGATTGAGTAGGCTGCAACCACGATGGCTAAACCAAAGGCAAAGGCGATTCCAAGGTGACCTAGGCCATCAAGACCATTTCCAAAAACAACAGCTCCTGTCCCGACGAACACAAGCATGAAAGTACCGATTAACTCAGCGACAAATTTTTTCATTTTCTTTCTCCTTTTTTCAAAAACTAGATACTAGTCTATCAAAAGTAGGAAAGGGTTTCAAGAAAATTGTTTGGAAATTTTCTTGAAAATCATAGAACTATTCGCTAATTTCTAGTATTGAAAAGACTGGATTGCTTGTTTCAAGTCATCTTGTAAACTATTTCTCTGATCAAGTTGGACATAGACTTCCAACAAACAGGATCTGAAGTTGGAAAATTTATAAAAATCTTCCCTTTCTTCTATCGAAAAATCAACAGTTTTTATCCAAGAGGTTACTTGCTCTTGCTCCAACTTCCCTTGTAAAATAGGTTCATAGATCACTCTCGCTAAACGCCAATCCTCATCATCTGTAAAACGAATCGAAATTCTTTTAAATAGTTGGTTAAGTATGTCAAATACTTCATGAACTCTGTTTTTAGGAAAGTCTGGATGACAAACCACCTCTGTCAGTAAATCGGATCCATGTGCAAAAGCGTGAACCCAACCATACTGACTTGAAAAACCTGTTGTATCCTGTTCTTTTGAAAGATAGTGCAAGCCTTGATTTAAAAGAACATTACGAATTTCTGCTTTTAATCCCTGATAGAAAATTGATTGCGGGTTGGCATCCGCAGACAAGAGATTTGCATAAATAAGTGCCCTAAAAGAACGTTCAAGCGTTGAAGTTCCTGTCTTATCAATCTCTTTGTCTAGTCCTCCATCAGATAAAACCGCCTCAGCAATGAAATGAAATTGTTCCTGTGTAAATAGCTCTTCCTGAATCCCTCTAGCCAAACTAGTAAAAACCAATTCATCACGAATCTCTGGATTGGGATCCCCTAAGTGATCAAGCAACCACTGGAGTTCTTCTTGACGATAGCTCGGTTTTTCTTCTGCTATTTTTCTAAGTAACTCTTGATACATGGTCAATACCTCTACATTTCTAGCAACTTGATATAATCTAGACCCCATTTCTCGACAGCATCTAAAACAACTCTGAATTCCTGCCCCATTTCGGTTAAGCTGTACTCAACTCGTGGTGGAACTTCGGCATAGACCTTTCGTTGAACAATCTTATCCTTTTCTAATTGACGGAGATGACGGGTCAAAATAGTTTGAGTAATCCCAGGCAATAATCTCTGCAATTCTTTAAATCGTTTGGTACCCGTACTCAACTGATAAATGATTACCAGTGCCCATTTCCCCGTTAAAACCCTCTGCGTTGTCGCAAATGGACAAATACCATACTCACTCACTTTATTTGTCATAAAATATCTTCTTTCTATTTTTTAAAAAAAATTTATCTTTTAGTATCAATAAAAGTACTACTTTTGATACTAGCTATCGAAAAAGTGTCTACTTGTTTTTTTGTTTGTAACTGTTACAATTATATCATAAAAAAGAAATGGAGAATAGATATGTCAACAAACTTAGAAATTTTCAATGCTTATAACCAAGCTTTAATTGCTGGTGACTTTCCTGGTGTCTTTGAAACGATGGCAGACGATATTATCTGGCATCAACCTGGTACTCATAGTATATCTGGTACAGTTGTTGGTAAGGACAAGCTAGGAACTCACCTGGCTACATTTGCTGAGAAAACTAATGGAACCTTTAAGGTGATAACAAATTGGGTTTCTGACAATAAGGATTTAATCGCAGCCAATGTTACTTTTCTTGGAACACGTGCTGATGGTACTGAACTCAATATGAACGGGATTGACCTCTTCCGTATTGAAGACGGAAAAATCAAAGAAGTTTGGCTCTTCTCTTCAGATCAAGCTGAAGAAGATAGCTTTTGGGGATAATTTAAGAGGCCAGTACAAAAAATTTTGATTTTAGGTATTCTTTATTCTAAATTTTTAAAATCGATAGATTAGAAAAAAAGCGAACAAGACAGAATTCTGAGTGTCAGATAACTCGTTTTGTTCGCTTTTTATATTTAAGGTTAAACTTTTGTCCCAGACTCTTTTAATTTACTCTCCCAACTGGGCACTGTAGGCGATAATCTGATCAACCGTATCAGACAAGAATTGGATGGTATCACGAAGTGGTTTGTCTGTTGAAATATCCGCACCGATAATCATGGCTGACTCCAGTGGTGTCTTGCTACCACCTGATTTGAGGAGATTGAGCCAGTCTTCAGCTCCAGTTTCTGAGTTTTTAAGATGAAGGTAACCAGCTGTCGAGATGACAAGACCAGCAGAGTAAGTGTAACTATACAAGCCCATGTAGTAGTGAGCTTGGCGCATCCAAGTCAGAGTTGCATCATCATCGATTTCAATGGCATCTCCCCAGAAATCCGTCAAAACTTCCTTCATAATGCTGTTAAGTTTGCTTGCCCCAAAGGTTTCCCCTTCTTCAATCAATGTATAAACCTTACGCTGGAAGGATGCTTCCAAGAGGTGGGTGATGAAATTATGGAAGTAGGTGTCTGTCAAGCGATGAGCCAGAGCGAAGCGTTTTTGACGTGGGTCGTCAGACTGGTGCTCCAAGTAGTCACTGAGGAGCAATTCATTGAAAGTTGACGGCGCTTCAACATAGTAGGTAGACATGTGAGCGTTGAAATAGCTTTGGTGATTGTCTGAAAAGATGAATTGACCAGAATGCCCGATTTCATGAATCAAGGTATAAACATCGCTCAAACGGCCTGTCCAGCTCATGAGTACATAAGGGTGTACGCGATATGGGTCCGCCGCATAACCACCGGAATCCTTGCCACTGTTAGCAGCAAAGTCCACCCAGCGCTCTTCTTGATAGCGAGCAACTTCCTGACAATATTCTTGCCCCAAAGGTTCTACTGACTTCATGACCAAATCATAGGCATCGTCAATAGTCACTTCAGGATTCAGGGCGCTGTCCAAGTCCAATTTCCAGTCTGCAAAGCTCATCTTTTCAAGACCATTGACCTTGGCAACATGCTTGAGGTATCTCTGAGCGACTGGCGCAAATTCCTGCATAATGAGGTCAATCTGGCGGTCAAACATGGCACGATCCACTTCCTGCTCAGCTAGAAGATAATCAAAGACTGAGTCGTAGCCCTTCATATCAGCCAAGATTTTTTCAGACTTGACTTGAGCTAGATAGGCTGTAGCAGCCGTATTTTGGTGCTTACGAAGACCTTCTGAGAAGGAACGGAAAGATTTCTCACGAACCTCAGCATCCTCATGGTTTTGGTAGAAATTCTCATAGGTCACAAAGCTGTTTTTATAAGTCTTACCATGAGCTTCAAAGTCAGCCATTTCAAAATCTCCAGCTCGCATTTTCGTATAGATATCCTGCGGACTGTAGAAAACTTCACCGAGATTGGTCAAGGCTTTCTCCACATCAGCCCCTAGATAGTGGGCTTTTTTGATTTTTGCCTGACGAATAGCTGCCGTCAAATGAGGTAATTCACCCAAACGGTCCAAGACTTCCTCATCAGCTTCCACCAAGGCATCGTCAAAGAAGGTCAAGGCTACACTGGCATCTGTTTCGAATTCCATCCCAGCTTGAGCAATATTGGCAAATTCGTCATTGCTATAGTCTGTCGTCTGCGGCATAAAGCCATAGTTGCCAATATGGCTCATCTGAATGTAGATTTGTTCCAATTCCGCAAAGGCTTTTTCAAAATCCTCAAAAGTATGAAGATTACCCTTGTAATCACGGCTAAATTGGTTGATGTCTTCACGAGCCTTCTCGATTGCACGCAAGAAATCCTCACGGTCTTGGTATAGGGCAGTTAAGTCCCAAAGTTCCTTTTCTGGAAATTCTGAACGGTGTTTTTGTTCCATTTTCTTCCTCTTATTTCTCTAATTCTAATAAAACACTAAGGGCTGATAAGGCGTAAAGTGGTGCTGTTTCTGCTCGCAAGATACGAGGGCCAAGTCCTGCAAGAACCGCTCCCTTAGCTTCAAAACTTTCGATTTCTGCAGGTGAGAGACCACCTTCTGGACCAAAGATAAAGAGCAATTTGGCTCCCTTATCGAATCCAGTAACTGCTTGTAAAAGCGCAGCAGCTTCTCCTTCTTTAGCCGACTCTTCATAAGCCACTACGATAGAGTCAAACTGGTCAAGTTGGGCTAGAAAATCTGCTTTTTTCTCAAAAAGCTGGATACTTGGAACGATATTACGCTTACTTTGCTCTGCTGCTCCAAGGGCGATTTTTTCTAGTTTTTCAACCTTTTTACCCAATTTCTTGCCATCCCATTTGGCGACCGACCAATCAGCAGGGAAGGCCCAAATCTGGCTAGCACCCAGTTCGGTTACTTTTTGAGTGATGAACTCTAGCTTGTCCCCCTTGGGAAAGCCGGATGCAATGGTCACTTGGACTGGCAGTTCCACATTGTCATCTAGTTCTTCTACCAATTCAAACTGACGAGCTTCCACATCAAGCACACGTGCCAAGCGCTTGATGCCATCCTCAAAGACCAAGGTAACCTCATCATCTTCTTTCAAGCGCATAACCTGAAACATGTGCTTGCTGGTTTCCTTGTCCTCAATAGTGACAGGAGAGATAGCACTGCCTTTGACAAAATACTGTTGCATGCTAGCCTCCAATCACACCGGAAATATCCTTGGTTTTCTTAAAGACACAGGCATTCCATTCCCCTTGAACCATGTGAGTTTCAAGGAAAAATCCAGCTGACTCAGCCGACTCGCGCACCATATCCCACTTGTCCTTAATAATTCCACTCATGATGAGGTAGCCTTCGTCCTTAACCAAACGATAGGCATCATCTGTCAGATGAATGAGGATATCCGCCAAGATATTAGCTACAATCACATCTGCCTCAATCTCAACACCCTTAAGCAAATCACCTGCAGCTACATGGATATTTTCCATGCCAGGGTTGAGCTCAATATTTTCCTGAGCCACACGAACTGCCACATCATCTAGGTCGTAGGCGAAAATTTCCTTAGCACCAAGCAGCGAGCTGGCAATAGAAAGGACACCTGATCCAGTCCCCACATCTAACACTGTTTCCCCACCACGAAGAACCTGCTCCAAGGCAAAGAGGCTCATCTTAGTGGTTGGATGGGTACCCGTACCAAAAGCCATACCAGGATCCAGCTTGATAATCTTTTCCCCAGCAGTCGCCTCATAGTCTGTCCAAGACGGCACGATAGTCAAATCATGAGTGATACGAGCTGGCTCATAGTATTTCTTCCAGTTGTCTGCCCAATCTTCCTCAGCCAAAGCAGTTGTCCCCATCTTGACCTCACCCAAATCCATAAAATCTGCCAATTCTGCTAAGCGAGCCTGCAAGTCTGCCTCAACCACTTCCACATCTACCGTTTCAGGGTAGTAGGCTGTCACTACGATTTCCTCCTGTTGCTCAACCTCTGGGAAAATCTCGCCGAAGCGGTCAACATTTCCCACATAGTCCATGCTGTCTTCAATCGCAACGCCTTGCGCTCCCAGCTCAATCAGGAGGTTAGAGACTAGTTCCTCCCCCTCACGCTTCACTGTAACTTTTAACTCTTGCCATGTTTCCATTATTAAGATACCAAGCCCGTAAAACACAAAGCCAAAATAGAAAATTCTCTGAAGACGCTTGTGTCTAAGAGAAGTTTATCTTTTTGGCACAGTGTTTAGGGCGGGTTCAGTTTAGAAATGTAACTGAACTATCCTTTCTATTTCTCTATGCATTTTTTCATGTATACCATATCCATGCCTTCTTTTTCAGGTTCAATATGGGTTTGATGGTAGCCGTTCTTCTCATAGAAAGCAACCATACCTTCATCCTGTAATACCGTACACAAATCCCACTGTCTAACGGTTGGAAATTCCTTTTCCAGCAATTCCAATCCTTCAGAACCATAACCTTTTCCTTGATACTGGGGCAAAATTGCCGCTGTTCCCAACCAAGCATTCGTTAACTCTTCATTGGTCTGAATTCGTAAAAATCCGATATTTTCTCCCTTTTCTTTCACAAAGTAGTAATAGCTATTGGGACGCTCGACTAGTTTCCACTTAATTCGTTCACGGTCCTCCAGATAAGGATCATACTCATCTTGGTATTTCTCATAAACCGCCTTAAAGCTAGCTCTTTGAATCGCAATGATGGTCTCCAAATTCTCTGCTCCTGCTCGTTCAAGTCTTATCATAAACTTTCCTCCAAATAATCCCTCACTCTATCCTGCAACTGAGGTACAACTTGACTGGAACTAAGAAATTCCTCGACATTCATTAACTGATAGCCCTGTCCTTCATCTCCAAATACAATCTGGTCAAACTGTTCTTGCGTTAACTTGCCGACTAGAAATACAGATTGTTTATCCGCAAAAAGCATACTTGGATAAACCTTACTCCATAGTAGACAATCCTCAGTCAGATGAATTCCCAGTTCTTCATAAACTTCACGCGCCACGCACTCAAAAGGACTTTCATCACCTTCGCGTCCACCACCTGGCAGTTCCCACATATTGGGCCAGGGAATGCTTGTCTTATCATCGCGTAAGATAGTCAAGAGCCTATCCCCACAAAACAAAGCAATCTTACAGCCTGTAAAATCAGAAATCTCTATTTCCATATTAGACTCCTTCGGTTAATTCCTTTTCCAGCTCGGCTAACCAGTTTTGATAATAGCTTTTCTCATCCCGTAACATCCGACTGCTATTCATTTTCTGTCTAGCAATCTTCATAGCCTTGTGAGTTTGAACTACATCTTTCCTTACCTTAAATTGATACCAAGCTTGAATGACCTGCATATCTGCTGTTTTTAGAGATAAAAAGGATTTGACCCCTCGAATACTTGCATATTCTTCCGCTTTCTTATTATCTCCTTCCATCAGAGCAACTTGAAGAAGGTATAATTGAGAACTAGTTTTAGACATTGGATTATCTGTTTTCTCTAACACAGACTGAAACTCTTGCTTTGCAAGCTCTATATTATCATCCAATATGAATACCAACCCCTGAAGAGTCTGAACACTTTCTGCAAAACTCCCTCTCGCCTCCTCATCAACAGACATGATAAAGTCTTTTAAATCATATTCTTGAGGAGCTAGCAAGGTCTGGGCAGAATGCCTCAACATCAGGTAGGCGTATTTCGTATTTTCAGGGTGTTGTAGCAATTCCCAAATTTTTGCGCCATCGGTGATGCCGACTGGTAAAATGTTATTTAGGAAGAAAGACAGATTAAGAAAAATCCAAGTCCCTGCAAAATACCAGTTTCTTGTTAAAAATCCAAACACTATCGCCAATAATATCAAGCAAAGATGAACTATCAATCCTCCTGAAAGCATCAAGATGATTCTTTGATCGCTTTCATCCTCTTTTAAACCAATGTATTGAGCACCAACATTTTTCAGAATGGCTGTTCTACTAAGATGAAACCTACCTGACTTTTTGGTCAAAATAAAATGTCCTAATCCAAAAGCCACCAGCCGATAGCCTGTCAAGTAGCCACAAAAAGCATGTCCCAGCTCATGAAGAATCAAGATTAAATACATGCTTAGAAGAGCGAAGGCATAACCAAAAGTAAAGACTAAAACTGCGGAATACCCCAGCTCTGCAAATGCGATTGTTCCACAAGCACAAGCCAGCATAATAAAGACAACAGCTAGCACATAAACCAAATAAATCCCAATTTTCTTCATAAAATCTCCAACCAACTCCTAGTATCTCGGATAAGGATAAAACTCTCCCTCTTCCAAACCTACTTTTCCTTCTTCAAAGACTTCTTGGTTCCATTCCATGACGAATTCTTCTGCTTCTGGGTCTTCCAAAAAGTCCATGAGGGCATCTAGTCCAACCTCGGCAGTATCTTTAAGGAAAAGGGTAAAATAAGCTAAAAACTCACGAGAAAATCCCTTTTTAGGCAGATAAGGAATGACAGTCAAATAGTCTTCCTCATTGACTGTTGATTTGGCAGGATTGTAAAAAAGCACTGCTTCTTCAAAGAGAATGTCATCTGATGAAACCTCTCCATCCTCATCCACCATCTCCACACCTGCAGCATTTTGCGCTTCCAATAGAAAACTCACTTCAACCGCGTGATTGCGCTTGTCCCAACTAATCTCAAAGTCAAAGGGAAAATTCTTCTCCAACTCTTCCTCTAAAACATCTAAAAATCCATATGTTGCCATTTTGTCCTCTTCCTATGCGACTCTTAATCGCCCCGATTGCTCGGAAATATGCTAAAATAGATACTACCATCTTACCACATATACATCAGAAAATCCACGTTAGAAAGGACTGCTATGCCAGACAATCTCGCGCTTCGCATGCGCCCTAAAACCATCGACCAGGTCATCGGTCAGGAACATCTGGTCGGACCTGGAAAAATCATCCGCCGTATGGTGGAAGCCAACCGCCTGTCCTCCATGATTCTATATGGACCTCCAGGAATCGGCAAGACCAGTATTGCCTCAGCCATCGCTGGGACTACTAAGTATGCCTTTCGAACTTTCAATGCGACAGTTGATAGTAAAAAACGACTTCAAGAAATCGCGGAAGAAGCTAAATTCTCAGGGGGACTTGTACTACTCCTTGACGAAATTCATAGACTAGATAAAACCAAGCAAGACTTCCTCTTGCCTCTCTTGGAAAGTGGACTGGTCATCATGATTGGCGCTACGACTGAAAATCCTTTCTTCTCTGTCACTCCTGCCATTCGCAGTCGCGTTCAAATTTTTGAACTGGAACCTCTGTCTAACCAAGACGTCAAAGAGGCCCTGCAGATAGCTCTAAGTAACCCTGAGCGTGGTTTTGATTTTCCAGTAGAACTAGATGAGGATGCGCTGGATTTCATCGCAACCTCTACAAACGGAGACCTTCGCTCTGCCTTTAACTCACTGGACTTGGCAGTTCTCTCTACCCCTGAGAATGACGAGGGCATCCGCCACATCACCCTAGACATCATGGAAAATAGCTTGCAGCGGAGCTACATTACCATGGACAAGGATGGAGATGGCCACTACGATGTTCTCTCAGCCCTGCAAAAGTCTATCCGTGGCTCAGATGTTGATGCCAGTCTTCACTATGCTGCCCGCTTGATTGAGGCTGGTGATTTGCCAAGTCTCGCTCGTCGCTTGACCGTTATCGCCTATGAAGATATCGGCTTAGCCAATCCTGAGGCCCAGATTCATACCGTGACTGCTCTGGATGCTGCCCAGAAGATTGGGTTCCCAGAAGCCCGCATTCTCATTGCCAATGTCGTCATTGATTTGGCCCTTTCTCCAAAATCCAACTCAGCCTATGTAGCTATGGATAAGGCACTTGCTGACCTCAAAACATCAGGGCACTTGCCTATTCCGCGACACCTGCGTGATGGGCACTACAGTGGAAGCAAGGAACTGGGGAATGCCCAAGACTACCTCTATCCACACAACTATCCTGGAAATTGGATTAAACAAGACTATCTGCCAGAAAAAATCCGTAATCATCACTATTTCCAAGCAGAAGACACTGGTAAATATGAACGGGCTTTGGCTCAAAGAAAGGAAGCCATCGACCGTTTGCGAAAAATCTGAAATCCTTTTCAAAAAATTGCACTTTCCTCTTGATTTTTTTTGAAAAAGTGGTATCATATAAACATAGAAACGCTGTGGTGTACGACTTCACACTTAAGTGTTGACCGACTATTTTTTGTATTATTAGGGAAACAAAAGTCTTCTAACAGCATGTAGGCCGTCTCACACGGAAACAGCTTCAGTTAGAGCGAGTTGCCCACCTGCTTAATTGCGCGGGTTCAATACAAACCGTGAAGTTTCGGCACCAATACAGCTTTTTCTTTGCCTCCTTAGCTCAGCTGGCAGAGCAGCGGACTCTTAATCCGTGGGTCACAGGTTCGATCCCTGTAGGGGGCATAGTATATAGTTTAGAAACGTTGTTAAATCAACGTTTCTTTTTGATTTGGTCAACTTTTGGTCAATAATTCTATTTTTTAACTAAACTCGTCAAAACAGCACGAACTTTGTTATTTTCAATATCTGCTTTTTCTTTTATAAGATGTCCATAAGTTTCAGTTATTTGTTTAATATCTCTATGACCCATTAATTTTGAAACTGCCCAAATATCAACACCCATTGCTAACATTGTTGAACAATACGTGTGTCTCAGACCTGTACTTGTCATAGTTTGAGGATGAATTTTTAAGGTCTTTAAAATTTGTTTTAAATGCTTGTTCACTCCTGCATTTGTTACAACATTATAATTCAAATCAATAAAAATCATATTTTCATTATTCGTAATCATCTCATTTTCAATGAATACAGATTGCTCTTGTTTTATTTTCTTTAAAATTGTTAATGTATCTTCATCTATTGGAACTGTTCGAACTGAATCTTCCGTTTTGGGTTTTGTCCAACGTTTTTTTATAGTATCATATCTGCGATATGTTTTTATTTCTGAACTTTCCCACAATACACAATCCCATGTGAGACCTGCAACTTCCCCTGCACGTAATCCCGTTTTTAGTTGAATTAATAGTAAATGTGGAACGATTGAAGTTGTTAAATCAAGATTGCTTTCTAAATATGTTACTAACTTTTGATAGTCTTCAAAGCTATGAATATATTTTTCATCTCTTCGCTTTTGTGGAGGTCGTCCTGAGAGTATAACTCCTTCAGTAAAATCTTCGATATTAAGCTTATCTCTTTTCGCAAATACAATCACATTTCTAATTTCCGCATTCATTCTACTAACATTGTCTCTGCTATTAGTTTCAGCGTACTTATTAATAAATTCTTGATATTCGCTTGCTTTAATTTTTAAGGCTGGTTTGTCTTTGAAATATGCTTGAATGAATTTACCACGTATTAGATGCTTATTGAAAGTAGATTCCGCTTTTCCAATTGGTTTAACTGTTAATTCTAGCCACTTTTCCCATAGAGCATAGAATGTAATATTTTTATCAATTATTGCACCATTAAGCAATTTTAACTCAAGAGCTAACGCTTCAATTTCAGCTTCTCTTTTTGTCTTAAAGCCTGAATTTGAAGCAACCACCTTTTTATTTTTATCAAAAATTCTATAATCCCATAAATTCTTTTTTCCTCGTTTTCTGAATGAAACTGACATGATTACCTCTTTCTAAAAGACGATAACCAAGATATTATCTTGATTATCGTATCATAAACTAAAGATTTCTGCAAAGTTTTCTTCAAAAAATTGTTTCGTTTTACTAGCTAAGAAATAGTACCGTCCACCCTGACTGTCTGGATATTTCACAAACCCATCTTTGTTTTTATCAATATCGATTTTTGAGCGAATAGCAGGTTGATAAAGAACATGTTCCAATAGCCAAGGTCGAGAGACTGAAACCATCTCTAAAACCTCGGATAAGCTCATATACTTCCCCTGAGAAGCCTTGTTTTTTAAGTTGAGGTATTCATCTTTTTCTACTATGATATGAGAGGCAGGCAACTGTACTTCTAAATTGTCTATTTTGATTAAAATTTTATCTGTCATATAATTTTTCCTTATTCTATGATACAATAGAAGCAGAAATAGTATTTATTATTTCCACTAGTTTTAGTTATCACTGCACTCGCTTTGGTCGGTTGAGTCTGTAGTGATAACTTTTCTTTTGCTGTCAATATTTTTTACTTTCTTAATTCTTCCTAATATATCCGAAGCGATTTTTCGAAATTCTTCTTCATTTTCTACACTGTTTAGTGAATACGTCTGTAATTTTTCAAATGCTTGTTTTGCTTTTTCTTTTAAATCACGTTTTGCTGTGTAATTCCATAATTCAATTTTGATAACCTTATTCTTTTCATCGTGAATCATTTTAATTACAAATCTAATTCTTCGCATTAGCTGATGATATTCTTTATTTTTCTTTCCAAACCACGAATCACACCAATCCCAATAACTATCTGAATTTGTGATAATTGTTAAATCATTGATGATATACGCATCTTTAAACCGTGAACTTAACTGTGTAGCTGAATCTGGTTCTAGTATCTGAAATAACTCTCGAAAAGTCATGCCACAACTTGCATCTAGTTCATTGATTACAATTGTTTTTTCCCCTTTGTAGCCAGAACCTAAATCGAAACGCTTTTTATTTATTGATGGGGTATGTGCTCCTAATCTATCACGTTCTTCTGCAAGTAAGCGTGCTAAATATGATTTTCCTGTTCCTCCTTCAGCTTGAATATAAATACCTGTATGATTTCGTTCGCCCTTACTCATACGAATAAACTCCTTATGAATAAATTCTTGTCTGTTTTCCTCAAATTGTCTTTTATTTGAATTCCACGCTTTTTGTGCTATCCGTTGAGTGAATTGCTCAAATAATTGTTGTTTTGCTTCAGTTGTAAGTAAGCCTTCTTCTGAGATTAGATAGCTTAATTCTAAACAATAATCGTCTATTTCTAGACCATTGTCAGATTTTTCTTTGCTATGATTTTTGATTTTTCCCATGATATCATCGATATAGTTTGTATTTTCTGATGAAATGACTTCTTTGACCTCATAGGGGAATTTGTGTTCTTCCATATTACGTTCATTTCTATGTGTTAAATATCGACATGCTTTTATCGAACTACGAACAAACTCTAAATTTTGTTCTCTTGAAATTGATAAGCTTTTATAAACAGATGAATAAGTATGAGCATGTTTGAAATCAATATAAAAATGGGCATGCAATGGTTTTGAACTTCCGTCATCTTTTAAATCTTTATCATGAAAAATAATATGATACCTATCATCTTCATTTTTACAATAGTCTTTAATACGTTGAACAACGGATTCACGAAAATCTTTTTCAGTTAATTTTAAATTTGCATTATGTTCATATTCAAATGAAATTTGACCAAAAAATTTTCTTTTTCTATCATTTTGATTAATCTTCATAAAAATCCTTCCTGATTTTGACACAAAATAGAGAGTGTGTGTTGATTTTGAGTTGTTGTGATATGGTTTGAATGTGGATGCACTGACGGAGAAAAACGTGCATCCACATCCAAACAAACATCATATTTTCTTGACACATCACAACATAAAAATCTTATTCATTAGACGTGAATTGTTTTAAATTTATGGTGCTGGTGTACTTGCTTACCTTCAGTAGCAGTACACCGCACCTTTATTTTTTTCTAAATGCTGTTGAGCTGAATGTTCTACTATTTTCTAATCTAATAAAATCATTAAATAAATATCTACTATCTAACTGATTTAATTCTCTTTTAGCCTGTGCTAATAATTCTTCCATAATATTATAACTTTCACAATTCGCTGGAAAAGTCCATGTTGCAACAGCTTTTTGTTCATAGTAAACAACAGTTAATGTCAATAGAGAACGGTTTGCTTTTCTGATAATTTCCTGTTTTGAATTGCTGTAGCGAGAAGATTCTTCCAAAGTTGGCTCTACATTTATCTGCCTACAAAATCGTCTCATTTGCCACGTCGCAACATATGACTTAATGCTATTTCTGAAATAATCAAATTCAGCATTTCTAAATGCAAAATCGATATTAATTATAAATAGTAATAATATAAATGATACACTCGAAATTAAACGTAGTACTGATATAAAAACAATAAAATAAAAAAATGTTTCTATATGTATTTGAAAAATGATAAATGTAGCCAAACGCTCTAAAATAAAAAATATAATAGAAACAAAAATTGTAAAATTAACTACATTGTATTTATTAAAGTATTTCGTCATGTGATTTCTTCCTTCCTGATGTTATAAGAGGGGGTTAGAAGTGGCATAATATGCGTTCGATGTTCACTATCTGTAAACTTGACTATACCTGTACCAATACCAGGTGGGACTACAATATTATCAACATTGATGTTGGGCAATAAAAACTGACAAGTATTCGCATTTATCTCACCTAAAATAAAGATACAGTTAATTTGTTCACGTACTGCTGTATTACCGCCAAATGCAGTTGCATCAAAGCGTTGGCTACATAAAATGAGTGAGATGGAGGTCTGACGGCCGAGAAGAGCAATCGTCCCAAGTAATTGCCCAAATGATTCACGAGACTGCTTAGAGCTCCCCTGAACAAGTGCCAACAGTTCATCAATAACAATATAAATGCGTTCAAACTGAGTTTTTGGATTTGTTAATAATATTTTTTGCCGTTCATATATCTTATTAATGATTCGACCCAACAATTCATTGACCTCTGTAATAAAACTGTTTAAGTTTGAACCATGTGTTGGTGCTAATACTTCTAAACCTAATTCCTTACTTAGTAAGTAAACATCAGCGATTTTAGGGTCGACGCAAATAATTTGATTTGTGAAAGATTTTAGACAACTAATCAAATAACGTAAGAAATGAGTCTTTCCTGTACCAGATGCTCCACTCACCGCCAAACTTGTCACCGCTTTCATTGGGATATTACAAATATTGTTAGCCATAATTGGGAGAGTATTTTCTGACACGTTCTTTTTAATAAAAGATGAAAGATTATCAATCTTTAACCGAGTTGGAATCCCATCAACCCAAGGAAAGAAAAATGCACGTGCTTGATTTTCATTTTTTGTATCATAAGGAACAAAAAAAGCATTATTCTGTGGTAAGAGAGTCTTGAATGGGTAGAGTATGCCAGCGCAAATTGCAAAAATATCAAAGTATAGTTTTTTGCTTAAAGAATAACTTACAGGGAGATTTGGGACGTAAAAAACGCCGGAATCATTGCTTGCAACCTTAATATCAAATGAATTTAAATAAGATGATTCATCATTAATATTGAGAGCGTTATTCAAATTTCTCAAAATAAATTGTTCTAATTCGAATTTGTTTTTACCAAATTCAGTAGTGTCAGAAACAACCGCTTCTGACACTTTCTGATTTTGGCTTTTATTCATTAAAAAAGCCATGCATTATTTTCCTTTCTTCTTAATATCTTTTGCCCTGAAATAAAGTTGTCCGTACTGGTTTTCAAAAGCTTCTAAATCTTCAAATTCAACAATATCTCCGATTTCGAATTTTGATAAATTTGGCTTATTTTCTGGTAAAAACTTGACCTTAAAAGGATTGTGATTATCACTTGCAACGTAAACTTGATAGCCTTGAATGTTATCTGTACGTTTCATTTTTTCTTTACCGTTGACAATTTCGCCCGATTTTTCAAATTCATATTGAATCTCAAGTTGTTTACCAACCAATTTTACAACTTCATCTGAAAGAGCTTGTTCTGCTAGGCTAGCACTGTAGCCATTTGTGCGTTTAAAAAATGCCATAATTGGCCCCCTTTGTTAAAAAGTATTTTAAAGTTTTGCTACGAGAGCAGTAACTTTATGAGTCTATTCTAGCAATAATTTTTTCGAAAATCTATAAAATGTGTATTTTAAATTTGACAAATCAATATTTACGATATATAATTTATGTGTACGATATACATTAGAAAGTGTTAAGGAA
Organism: Streptococcus sp. 5004; assembly: GCF_013276755.1. Lineage (GTDB taxonomy): Bacteria > Bacillota > Bacilli > Lactobacillales > Streptococcaceae > Streptococcus. The sequence continues at coordinate 131,769 of NZ_VMLP01000008.1, forward strand.
TAAAAAATGACTAATTTAAAACTAAAAAGATTATCTGAATTTATTGATGACATGATACAAAAGTATCAAATTGAGGAAACAAAAAATATTAAAAAAAGTTTACGTAGAAAATTTGTTACAGAATTGGAAGCTATGGGACAGTGGGATAAAGCTAATTCTAAAACTTTTGGTCGAAACAGAACAAAGGTATTCAATTATGAAATTCTTGATAGATTAGAGAAACGGTGTGAACGATATTTAGTTAAGAAGAGCGGATTTGATTTTGATAAGTTCAAAGATTATAAAAGCAACATAGATAGTGAAAACTATTTTGAAGAAGCAACAGAAGATGAGCTAAAGGATATGCATGAAAGAGCTGTTTTTAGGTCATGGGCTGGTTCTATTTCAAAAGAAGAGATTCGAGATGTCATGCTAACAGCTTTATTTGAAAAATTTTTTACTTCTATTGATATTGAACAATGGCAAAAAGACAGTGATTTTTTAACAATTGTTGATGCTAATGATGATAGAGAATCTAGTTTTGAATATTACAGGGCGAAGGAACGTTATTCGTCTCACAATAAATCTGCATATTATAAGGAAAGAAAATAAATGAATAAAAAATAACCGCTAGGATGTGTGAATCTTAGCGGTTATTTATGTTGTTTAATAGGGTTGCTACTGCATCAATTATATCTGTTTTTTGTGGTTCTGGTATTTGTTCAAGTTGATTGATAATATTTTCAATTTCTTTACTCTTTTCTGGAAAACCGAAATTAAAAAATGTTTTTTCATCTACTTCAAGAGCTATAAGTATTTTATTCAGTGTTTGTATTTGAAAATTATATTTTTCATTTTCTATGTTGTGGATATGTTTCGAGCCTAAGCCGGCTAATTCGGAAAGTTTTTCTTGGCTTAGCCCTTTTGTTAATCGTAAATATCTAATTCTTTTTGCAATAAAAGTTTGTAAGTTGTTTTGATTCATAATTGTTTACCTTCACTATTATTTTAAAGAAAAACATTATAAATAATAAGTAGTACAAATTACACTTGTATAGTATATAAGTGTTGAATATTACACTATATAATGATAAAATAGTGTAGTAAAACTATAAAAATTAGCTCATTTTATCAGCCATCAAAGGAGAAAATGATGAAGAAACTGAAAACCCTCACAACTTCAACAGCTATTGCGCTTGCGTCTGTTGGTGTGCCTGCATTTGCTCAGGAAGCAACTGTTTCAGCGCCAGTTGATGCAACTACTGCAACTGCTGTCAATGAACCTGCTCTTGTTTCAAAACCTGTAGCCAATACAAAACCAGAAGTGAAGAAATCTTCTGATGTCAAGCCTGCTCTTGATGCTCAAGCGTCTACTGTTAAACAAGTTGAAGCTGAAAGTGAAACAACAAAAGCTGAAGCTACTTCTGCTAATCAAGCTGTCACAACTACTGAAACTGCTTTGACAAGCGCTAAAGAGGACTTGAAGTCAGCAGAAGCTGTTAAAGCAAATGCTACAGAAGAAAATATCACTGCTACAAAAGCAAAACAAGACGCAAATGTAAAAGCTCAAGAAGCCAATCAAAAAGCAACTGAAGCGTCTACTGAAGCGATTAAAGCGCAAACTGAAACTGTAGCAACTGAAACTGCTAACGTTGCAAGCGCAACAAGTAAGAAAGCTGAAGCAGATAAAACAGTAACCGCTAAAGAAGCGAATGTAAAATCCGCTGAAGACGCGCTAAATGGTTCAGGACTTGGCGAAGCTAAAGCCTCACTTGCCCAAGCTGAAAAAGATATTGAACAAGCCAATGCAAATATCTCAAGCGCAACAACAGCTGTCGAAACTGCTAAGAAAGCAGATAGCGACCGAGCAGATGCCATCAAACAAGCTACAAACAATGTGAATGTCAAAAATGATGCCTTGAAACTAGCTAAAGAAATGATGGACGCCGACCAAAATAAAGTTGATTCTATCCAAGAAAAAGCAGATGCTACAGCGTCTAAAGAAAAAGAAGCTCAAACTGCTTTGGATGCGGAAAAAGCTCGCTCTGGTGAAGCTGTCATTCATATGGGAAATCCAGTTCACCATTTGACAGATGAAGAAAAAGCTTACTATGGTCTTGATAAGAACGATATCACATTCTCAGATGCTAAAAGCTATTATGTACGTAATCGTTATAAAAACGATGGTAAAGCAGACGAACTAATGTTGACAATGGGAGCAAAAATGCACAAAGCTCTCACAGTTGACTTCAATAAGAATGATGATAAACGCAACATCAACATTGACAATTTAACAGATAAAGAAATTGCTGAAATTAGTGATTTTTATGCTAAATTGGTAAATGCTTTACAAGAAAAAATGGGATATTCAGAAAAATACCGAGCTTATGCTGCACAAGATACTCTTGAGCATAGTAAACAAAAAGCTAAAGCATATGAAGCTCGTGGAACTGACCCTGCTGTTGCTGGTCACATTAAAGATAATGTTGGTAGTGAAAATATGGCATTCATCTATGCTAGTGACGATATTTCCACAATGCAAGATTTGAAAAATGCAGCATTACGTGCTTTCAAGAGCTATTCATTTCTTGATGATCAATCACATTGGGGACACGCCGCTAACAACCTAAACGGTGGTGGTGTTGCAATGACCGTTGCTAACATCAATGGTAAACGTTGGTTTGTAAACTCATTTGGTAGTGATGGTAAACACAAAATCAACCTCAACCAAGACCTTGCCCAACTCGAAGCAAAACTAGCTGAGGCACAAAAACAAAACAGCCAAGCTCAAACTGCTCTTGCAAACGCTAAAGCAGAATTAGCAGCAGCTTCACGTAAATATGCTTCTGCACTTGACGCTAAAACAGAAGCTGAAAAAGAATTGGCAAGCAAATCAAATAGTCCACTTCAAACAGAAGTTGCTGAAAAGAACTTGCAATTGGCAAATCTTGCTTTGAAAAATGCACAAGAACGTAAAGCAACTGCTGAAAAAGCTGTTGAAAATTTCTCAAGAAGCCAAGCAGAAAAAGAAACTGCTCTTGAAAAAGCTAAAGATGAACTTGCTACAGCCAAAACTGCTCAAAAAGATGCTGAAACTGCTCTTACAAATGCACAAGCAAAATTGCAAGCAGAAGAAAACAAGTTGACTGCACTTCAAGATGAACAAGCAAAACTACATGAAGAAAAAGATAAATTGGTGTCAGATGCAAAAGCAATTGCAAATGAATTGAGTGCTTATCTAAACGCAGATAAGAATCTTGCAGATGCGCAAGCAAAAGTAGCTGATTTGGAAACAAAACTAACTCAAGCAAAATCTGCTGCAAAATTGGCACAAGATAAATTAGACGCAGTTACAGTCAAATTGCAAGCTGAACAAACTAAATTAGCTGAAATCCAAGAAGAGTTTGATAAGTTGCTAGACTTAGAAAACAAAACTAAAGATAATGTAGTTGCAACTCTACCAGATGGAACTGTTGTTGCTGTAGACTCAAATTCTAATACTTTGCCTACAGAAAATACTGAAAAAAATGTTGATAAAACAAAACCAGCTTCACAATCAGGTAAAGATGTTGCTTTGGATGCTAAAGAAGATGTTGTTGCGAAAGATAAAGAACAAACAAAAGATAAACAACAAACATATTCAGCTCCAGCTGTTAAAGCAGGTGCAGATGAAAAAGTGACATATTCACGAGTAGAACGTGCAAAATCATTGCCAGACACAGGTGAGTCATCGAGTGTTGCAATGTTGGTACTCGGTGCAATTCTTGGAACATTTGGACTTGTAACAGTACGTAGAAAAAATTAGAATAATAAAAAAATCTTCTTATCATAAATAGGAAGATTTTTGTTAAAATATATTAAAAGAAAGAAATAATGTGAGGATTAAAAAATGAGAACTCCTAAGATATATAATGATTTAATTAAGAATAAAGAAATAACAAATAAAATTATTGCAGAATGTATATATTCTGTTAATAAAAGAGCAAAAAACTATCGAGATAAAATAGAAGATTATAAGCAAGCTGGATTCTATAGATACAAAGAAAATAATATTGAAAATGCAAAAGAACAGAAAGAAAAATACTATAGTATGAAAGAAGATTTATTATTAAACTTCAGTCCAAAATTAATTCATAAACAGTATGCAGGTGAGAAAAGACAACGAGTCTATAGTTATCAAAAAAATTATGAAAAACTATATAATGAAAAAAGAAATGATATTGTTTGGGAAAATAGTTACTATGACTACGATAGAAATAAGGAAGTTGAATTTTTTGATTATAGCTTAGGTGAGAAAAAATATTTATATTTCTTATATTATGAAATCGGTGAATATAGTTTTCATACCCCAATTACAGAAGAAAGGGTAGAAAAAAATACTCAATTGGAAATCAAAGAAATAGATGAGAATTTTCAAACTCATGGAGCTGATATAGTAGATTTACTTTCAACTCAATTTGTTCAAAAAGTAATAGACTTGTTAGATAGTGGAGATTATACAATTATAGAATAATTAAAAAAATCTTCTTACGTTTGTAGGAAGATTTTTTGGATTCACAAAACTAGTTTAAAAGACTACGCTATTTAAACCATTTTTGAGAATGCATATCGGACTATACCAATTGCGCCGAACACGGTATCGAACCATGTATAAAAAATCGTGATTATTGATTTTTTAAACTTAGGAATTACAGGAAAAACTAAAAATTTATTTGGTCAACCACTGGTCAATTTCCTTAATTTCAATACTAACTAGCGTGTGATAATATCTTGATTTAATCGCTTTTTACTTATTTATTTTAACTTATTTTAACGCTAATTTACATGTAGGGGGCATCTATATACAACAGGAAAAGCCTTGGAATCAAGGCTTTTTTGTGTAGTCTTAGAACTAAAAAACGATAGAAAAAACGCCCCTTCTGAACTGCGCCATATGAAGTTATTTAAGCACCTCCTTTTCTTTTATTGCCATTTTCTGTTATAGTAAATTGTACTTCTAAAATAGAAAGGTCTTAAGATGACAACTCTTATTAAACATAAACGTGTAGAATTTTCAGAACTTTTTTATGACTTAGTTTTTGTTTTTGCAATTTCAAAAGTAACTACTTTAATCGACCATCTTCATAACGGTATTTTGACTTGGAATTCTTTCCTTGATTTTTTCATTGCTATTTTGGTTCTCATCGATTCCTGGATGATTCAAACCGATTATACCAATCGCTATGGAAAGAACTCTTTATTTAACATGGTAATCATGTTTATCAAAATGGGACTTTTACTCTTTATAGCCAATATGATTGGACCTGATTGGCAACAATATTTTCATTATCTCTGTTGGGCTATTGGTACATTAACCCTTACCTTATTTTTTCAATATTTGGTTGAATTTTTTAGAAAATCAACCGATGATGTTGAACGGGAAAGTATCAAAGGTTTTCTATGGATAACAGGTCTAGGAAGTTTAGGAGTCTATCTAGCAACTCTTCTTCCTATTTACGTTAGAGTCTATATCTTCTTTGCTAGTATTCTGTTTATCTTTATTATGCCAAGTATCTTGCTTAATAAAGATAAGCATTACCAGGTAAATCTTCCCCATTTAATCGAGCGCATCTCCCTTCTTGTCATTATTACGTTTGGAGAGATGATTACGAATCTAGCTAACTTCTTTACAATCGAGAATTTCTCGATTTATTCGGTTCTTTATCTCATTATTATGATTTCTCTGTTCTTGTTTTATTTTGGTCAATTCGACCATGCTATTGATGAAAAATCTAATCAAAAGGGACTATTTCTAATTTACAGTCACTATCCTATTTTCATTGGACTTATGATGATGACTGTATCGATGAGTTTTCTTCAGAATCCTGAAGCTAATCGTCTCTTTGCAACCAGCTTCTCTTATATCGGATTTGGCCTCTTTCAAGCTGCTGTCCTAGTAAATGGGCCCTATAACAAACACTATCTTCGCTATTCGAAAAGTTACTACTGTGTCCAAGCGACACTCTATCTGGCTGCCTTGATTCTCTCTTTAATCTTTGCTTCTAATCCTATAATAGTAGTGAGTATAACAACCATTTTAGCTCTAGCTATAGCCATTCATTTTATTTATTTTTATATGACACAGAATAAAAAATATTCCAAATCTAACTGGGAGTTATTTTAATGAGTTTATAACATAAAAAAGCTTTGGGAACCAAGGCTTTTTTGATTTCTATCTAAACTTTTTCATAAGGTATTTTCGTGCAGGTGCTTCAATGGTTTGAACAATTTCAAATCCTTCTTTTTGATAGAGGTGCTTGGCTGCTTGATTTGCATCGAAGACATTTAGAGAAATACTATCTATGTCTCCATTTTCAAAAGTCAAACTAACAAATTTCCTTAAGGCCTGGCTACCTAAGCCTTGCCCCTGTTTCTGGGGGTTGATAAAAAATCTTCCAATATGAAGATTGCTGTCTTCTTGCCTGATTTTCTGGATAAGCCCCACAAACTCGTATCCATCAAAGATTGAAAAGATTCCTTCCAAATCTTGCAAGACTTGAATGGTCAAGGGAAAAGGAATCATTGGTCCCATCCATTGTTCTTGAAAGGATTTGCCGAGGGAGTTGGACCATTGGCATACGAGCTGAGCATTTTCTGTGCTCACCTTTTCTTCAAAACGAATTATCATCTTTGCCTCACCATCTTATCTATGTTTCTCCATTATACTACTTCTCCTATTTTTTACGAATAGATAAGTATGATTGATTTTTATTTTTTTCTTGTTGGGAGCATTCTCGCTTCCTTTCTCGGTTTGGTCATTGACCGTTTTCCTGAGCAGTCCATTATCCGACCTGCTAGTCACTGCGATTCCTGTCAGACTCGCTTGCGTCCCTTAGATTTGATTCCGATTCTCTCGCAGATCTTCAATCGCTTTCGCTGTCGCTACTGCAAGGCTCCTTATCCTGTCTGGTATGCCCTCTTTGAACTAAGCTTAGGACTCCTCTTTCTATCTTGGTCTTGGGGTTTTCTTTCCTTGGGGCAAGTCATCCTAATCACTGCTGGTTTGACCTTGGGCATCTACGACTTTCGCCATCAGGAATATCCCTTACTGGTCTGGATAACTTTCCATCTGCCTCTAATGGTCTACTCAGGCTGGAATCTGGTCATGGTCTTTTTCCTTGTCCTAGGAATTCTAGCTCATTTTATCGATATCCGTATGGGTGCAGGGGATTTTCTCTTTTTAGCTTCTTGTGCTCTCGTCTTTAGTGCGACCGAATTACTCATCTTGATTCAGTTTGCTTCTGCAACAGGGATTCTGGCCTTTCTCCTGCAAAAGAAAAAGGAAAGACTTCCTTTCGTGCCTTTCCTATTACTCGCTACTTGTGTGATTATTTTTGGTAAGCTACTGCTTGTTTGATAAAGTCCTGAATCGGCTCTCCTTTGTGGAGAGCTTTTACGATTTTTGAACCGACGATAACACCATCTGACACCGCATTGAAGCGTTCTACATCGGCTTGACTAGATACACCAAATCCTGTCAAGACGGGGATGTCAGCCACTTGATGCAATTGTGCCAAGTGCTTGTCCAAATCTGCTCGGTAATTGCCTGATTTCCCTGTCACCCCATTGATAGCAACGGCATAGACAAAACCTTCTGCCCCTTCAATCAACTCTTTCTGACGCTCAATCCCTGTCGTCAAACTAACTAGAGGAATCAAGACGATGTCTGTATCTGCCAAAAAAGGCTCTACAAAGTTAGCATGTTCATGAGGCAGGTCTGGGATAATCAATCCCTTAACCGCTGTATCTGCCAAATCTTTGACAAAGTTCTCCACACCGTACTGAAAGAGGGGGTTGAAGTAGGTCATAATGACCAGTGGAATCTCTGTTTCAATGGTTTTCAAGGTTTCAACCAAAGCTTGTGTCGAAGTACCATGAGCTAGACTGCGCAAGCCTGCTTCTTCGATAACAGGTCCATCTGCGACAGGATCTGAAAAGGGAATACCCACTTCAATGGCAGAGACACTCAAATCTTCTAAAAAGTGGATTGTTTCACCGAGACCATCCAAACCTTTCTCGTGGTCTCCAGCCATGATATAGGGAACGAAAATTCCTTTTCCAGCTGCTTTTATAGCATTCAATTTTTCTGTTAATGTCTTAGGCATGAGCTTCTCCCTTCTTTGCTGCATCTGCTTCCAAGCGGTCCTTGACTTGAACCACATCCTTGTCCCCACGACCTGATAGACAGACAATCATGGACTTGTCTGGACCCAGTTCTTTGGCTAATTTCACCGCAAAGGCGATAGCATGGCTAGATTCCAAGGCTGGGATAATCCCTTCCACACGAGACAAGAGCTGGAATCCTTCCAAGGCTTCCTCGTCCGTCACAGGGACATAGCTAGCACGTTTAATATCGTGGTAGTGAGAATGTTCTGGACCGATACCAGGATAGTCCAAACCTGCTGAAATAGAGAAGGCTTCAAGAATTTGACCATGGGCATCTTGGAGCACATCCATAAGGGAACCGTGAAGGACACCTGGGCGACCCTTGGTCAAGGTAGCTGCGTGGTGCTCTGTATCCACACCAAGCCCTGCTGCTTCAGCTCCATACATAGCTACAGACTCATCTTCTACAAAGGGATGGAAGAGACCGATGGCATTTGAACCACCTCCAACACAGGCTACTAAGGCATCTGGCAGATCTTGACCTGTCAAGTCGCGGTACTGTTGTTTAGCTTCTCGACCGATGACACTTTGGAAGTCACGAACAATTTCTGGGAATGGATGAGGTCCTAAGGCAGATCCAAGGATATAGTGGGTATCATCGATATTAGCTACCCATGAACGAAGGGCTGCATTGACCGCATCCTTGAGCACGCGCGAACCATCTGTCACTGCCTCAACCTTGGCTCCCAAAAGCTCCATACGGAAGACATTGAGGGCTTGGCGTTTGACATCTTCCTCACCCATGTAGATAGTACATTCCATGTTAAAGAGGGCTGCAGCTGTTGCAGTTGCTACACCGTGCTGACCAGCACCTGTTTCTGCGATAATTTTCTTTTTACCCATGCGTTTAGCCAGAAGAACTTGTCCCAAGGCATTGTTAATCTTGTGAGCCCCTGTATGGTTAAGGTCTTCACGTTTAAGATAAATCTTGGCTCCGCCAATATGCTGGGTCAAGTTTTTTGCGTAGTAAAGAGGAGTTTCACGTCCTACGTACTGACGTAAGAGCTGATTTAATTCCTCTTGGAAACTTGGGTCTGCCTGACTTTCACGGTAAGCCTTCTCCAACTCCAAAACTGCTGTCATCAATGTTTCTGGGACAAAACGTCCGCCGAATTTTCCGTAAAATCCATCTTTATTTGGTTCCTGATATGCCATGCTTTACCCTCTCTATAAATCTTCTAATCTTTTCATGATCTTTTTGTCCGTCTGTCTCCACTCCGCTTGATACATCGACTGCATAGGGAGTAAAGTGTTGAATTGCTTTTACTACATTGTCTTCATTAAGCCCACCTGCGATAAAGAAGGGCTGAGTTAATTCTGTCGTATCCAGTTGTCCCCAGTCAAAGGTCTGGCCACTCCCTGCCACAGGGGCATCAAAGAGTAGATAGTCTGCCTGAGAATTGGGCACATGACCCTCTCCATCCACCTGCACAGCCTGAATACTGGCACAAGGCAAATTCTCAAACAAATCATCCGCCACCTGACCATGAACTTGAATCAAGTCCAAGTCAACTTTTTCAATCGCTTCTAGCAGTTCTGCCCGACTTGGTGAAACAAACACACCAACCTTTTTGACATCTGCAGGAATAAGCTTTGCCAGCTCGGCAGCCTGATCCAAAGTCACCTGTCTTTTACTAGGTGCAAAGACAAAACCGATGTAGTCGGCTCCTGCTGAGACGGCTGTTTCCACCGCTTCTTTGGTCGATAGTCCGCAAATTTTAACCTTTGTCAATCTGCAACTCCTTGATTCTCTGAGCTACATCTTCTGCCTGCATAAGAGCTGTCCCAACTAAAATTCCATTAAAGTATGATGCTACTCGTTCCGCATCCTGCCCTGTGAAAATAGCAGATTCAGAAATGTACAAGCAATCATCTTTGAAATGTTTAGCCAAGTCTACACTGGTCTGCAAGTCAACTTCAAAGGTGGTCAAGTTGCGGTTATTGACCCCGATAATCTGGGCACCAAGTCTGTGAGCCACTTCTAGTTCAGCTAGATTGTGAGTCTCCACTAAAACTTCCAGACCAAGCTCTGTCGCATAGTCATAAAGTTCCTTGAGACGTTCTTCTGACAAGGCTGCAACGATGAGCAAGATGACTGTCGCACCAGCATTGCGAGCTCGAATGATTTGCTTTTCATCGATAATAAAGTCCTTGTTAAGCGTCGGAATGTTTACCTGACTGGAAATCTCCCGTAGATAATCCAAATGCCCTTTAAAGAAAACTTCATCTGTCAAAACAGAAATCATCACTGCTCCGTTTTCTTCATAAGTCTGGGCCTGTTGCACAATATCCACATCGAGATTGATATCTCCCAAACTAGGGCTAGCTTTCTTGACCTCAGCGATTACCTGCAAGCGGTCTTGGTGTTGCTTTAGATAGTCAGCCAAGCGATAGGTCTGGCGCAGGGGCTGGATTTCCTCCAGCTCCATCTGCTCCACCTCACTCGCCTTCTGCTCTAAAATTCGTGCTAAAAATTCCTGACTCATTTTTGGTACTCCTGTAACAGTCTGAGTTTTTCAAGAGCCTTGCCACTAGCAATCACTTGACGAGCTAAGGCAACTCCTTCCTTGATATTATCTACCTTACCATTAGCATAGAAACCAAGACCAGCATTTAAGACTGTCGTTTCCAAGAATGGACTTGGTTCATTTTTAAGAACGCTGAGCAAAATTTCTGCATTTTCCTGAGCATTGCCACCACGGATATCTTCGATAGCGTAACGCTCCATCCCTAAATCCTCTGGAGTAAAGCTTGACAAGCTGATTTCGCCATTCTCAAGAAGAGCAATCTTAGTTGTTCCATTCAAGCCAGCTTCATCCAATCCTTCTGGCCCAGCAACCACGATGGCACGCTTGCGACCCATATTTTTCAAAACCTGAGCTGTACTTTCTAGAAGTTCTGGACGACTAATTCCAAGAAGCTGTGTTTCCAAAGCCATTGGGTGAATCAGAGGACCAGTCAAGTTCATAATCGTTGGAATTCCCAATTCCAAACGAGCTGGCATGATGTATTTCATTGCTGGATGCATATTTTTAGCAAAGAGAAAGACGATGCCAGTTTTATCAAAGACCTTACCTAGTTCAGCTGGTTTGAGGTCTAGGTTGATACCCAAGGCTTCGAGAACATCTGCAGAACCAGATTTAGAAGAAATCGAACGGTTACCGTGCTTGGCCATGTGAATACCGCCACCAGCCAAGACAAAGGCTGCAGTTGTGGAAATATTAAAACTGAAAGACTTGTCCCCACCTGTACCACAGTTGTCCATAGCATCATGAATTTCAGTTGGAATATGTTGGGCATGCCCTCTCATGACTTGGGCAATGGCTGTGCGTTCTTCAGGTGTTTCCCCCTTCATCTTAAGAGCTAAGAGGAGAGAAGCAATCTGCGCCTCCGTTACACGCCCAGTTACGATACGCTCAATGACATCCGTCATTTCCACACCTGATAAATTTTCAAATTTTGCTAGTTTTTCAATAATCTCTTTCATCCTAGTTTCCTCACTTTACAACATTCTCGATAAAATTCCGAATAGAAGACAAGCCATCTGGCGTTCCGATACTTTCTGGATGGTACTGGAATCCATAAATTGGAAGGGATTTGTGTTGAATTCCCATAATAGCTTGGTCATCAGTCGAACGAGCTGTCACTTCAAAGTCTTCTGGCATTTCTTCAATCAAAATACTGTGGTAACGCATGACCGCACGGCCGTCCTCAATGCCTTGATACAATACAGATGGGGCTTCAAAGCTGATATTGCTCTGTTTCCCATGCATGACTTTTGGAGCCAAGCCTAGCTTACCACCAAAGACTTCTGCAATGGCTTGGTGGCCCAAACAAATCCCTAGAATCGGCTTCTTGACTGCAAAGTCACGAATCATGTCTTCCATCTTACCAGCATCAACTGGCCAACCAGGACCAGGAGAAAAGACCAGACCATCTGCTTTTTCAGCTTCTTCATACAGCTTGGGATCATCATTTCTCAAGACCTGCACTTCTGCAAAATTCCCAATGTATTGCGCCAAGTTATAGGTAAAAGAATCATAGTTGTCAATCAATAAAATCATGGTCTTAGTTCTCCAATTCTAGTCATAGATTTAGCCTTGTTAATGGTTTCTTGGTATTCGTTTTGGGCGATGGAGTCATAGACAATCCCTGCCCCAGCCTGCACATAAGCTGTTTGATTTTTGAGAATCATAGTTCGGATGGCAATGGCAAAATCCATATCACCTGTCGCAGACAAGTAGCCAATCGCTCCTGCGTATACGCCACGTTTTTCCGTTTCCAGTTCATAGATGCGTCTCATAGCACGAATCTTTGGTGCTCCTGACACTGTTCCAGCAGGAAGTGTTGATTTCAAGGCATCCATTGCAGTGAGTTCTGGAAGCAAACGCCCCTTGACCACGCTGGTCAAATGCATGACATAGCGGAAGAGCTCCACTTCCATATACTTAGTAACTTGGACACTGGCCGTTTCAGAAATGCGACCGATATCATTACGTCCCAAATCTACTAGCATCCGATGTTCTGCTGTTTCCTTCTCATCAGAAAGTAAATCTGTCGCCAAGGCCTTGTCCTCTTCTTCCGTAGCCCCTCTTGGTCTCGTTCCCGCAATCGGATTGGTTGTCACGATGCCATTTTTGACTGAAACCAAACTTTCAGGACTGGCACCGATGATTTGGTAATCATCAAAATCATAGAAATAGAGATAATTAGATGGATTGGTCACGCGAAGATTTCTGTAGAAGTCAAATGGATTTCCAGTAACCTCTGCTGAGAAGCGCTGACTGAGTACACATTGGAACATATCCCCGTTACGAATCAAGTCACGAGCTGTTTCCACCATTTCCTCAAACTTCTGAGGAGCGATATGCGGTTTGAAGTCCAGCGGAGATAAATCCAAATCTTCAAATTCATTTGGAGCAGGGATGCGTAATTCCTCCAGCACTTGGTTCAAGGCTTCTTCCAAATCTTCTTGACTGCGCTCGCTGTAAAGAGCATCCTCTATAACATGAATTTTTTCCTTCTTGTGGTCAAAAACTATGTAACTCTCATAGACAAAGAAATGCATGTCTGGCGTTCCAATGGTATCCTCAGGGATTTGACCAATTTCTTCATAGAGCGAAATCATATCGTAACCAACAAAGCCAATAGCTCCCCCACCAAAAGGTAGGTCTGAATGGTGCTGGCTCTTATGAGCCACTTCATAAAGGAAATCCAAAGGATCCCGATCAATCACTTGACCATTTTGATAAAGGACTCCATTTTCAAACTTAATCTCAAAAACTGGATTATAGGCTAGGATAGAAAAACGAGCGGTTTCCTTGTCTCTCGGAATACTCTCTAAGATAACCTTGTGTTGCCCCTTTAGGCGCATATAAGCCAAGATTGGTGATAAGACATCTCCATGAATGATTCGTTCCATTGTAATTTCCCTTTCAGTTCTAATTCTAGTCTGTGGCGACTGTATGAAAAATCCCCACGCAAAATAACTTGCGTGAGGACGAAATTCGCGGTGCCACCTCAATTATAGGATTTCTCCTATCTCTCATTCCTGTCTTAGAAAGATTCTGTAACAGGCTGTGCGATAAAGGGCACTCCCTTGAGAATTATGTTTTCTTCTCTTGTTTCAGATGGACCCAACCTTACAGCTTTCTCTGCTTGTTTCCAGCAACCACAAGCTCTCTGTGAGAGAAAAGACTGTAATTTTTCCATCTTTTATTTTTTAGCTTCTAGGTAGTCTGCAATCGCAGCTACGTCCTTGTCTCCACGACCAGAGACATTGATGATGATAATATCATCTTTACTTAGTTTTGGTGCACGTTTAACTGCTTCTGCGATAGCGTGCGAACTTTCAATCGCTGGGATAATTCCTTCAGTCTTGCTGAGAAGGAGGAGAGCCTGAACAGCTTCTTCATCCGTCGCAGCCACATATTCCACGCGACCTGAATCTTTGAAGTAGGCGTGTTCTGGGCCAACCCCTGGATAGTCCAATCCAGCTGAGATAGAGTAAACTGGAGCCAACTCTCCATCTTCCTTAAAGACTGCATAAGTCTTCATGCCGTCGACAATTCCGATACTACCTTTTGTCATAGTAGCTGCGTGCTTGTCTGTGTCAAGTCCGTGACCAGCAGCTTCGACCCCAACCAATTTAACTTCTTCATCAGCCACATACTGAGAAAATGCACCAATAGCATTAGAACCACCACCTACACAAGCAATGACATAGTCTGGTAAGCGTCCTTCTTTTTCTAAGATTTGACGGCGAGATTCTTCACTGATGACTTTTTGGAACTCATGAACAATGGTTGGATATGGGTGAGGTCCCACAGCAGATCCCAGAACATAAAAGGCTTCAAGGTCATTCATCCATGCTCCAAAGGCTGCATCAACCGCATCCTTAAGAGTTCGTGTTCCCGTTTCAACTGCATGAACAGTTGCTCCCATCATCTCCATACGGAAAACATTGAGACGTTGACGTTCCACATCTTCTGCCCCCATGTAGACGTCACAGGCCATACCAAACTTGGCTGCAGCCGCTGCTGTCGCAACACCGTGCTGACCAGCTCCTGTTTCCGCGATCACTCGTTTTTTGCCCATACGTTTGGCAAGAAGAATTTGTCCTAAAACATTGTTAAGTTTGTGAGAACCAAGGTGGTTAAGGTCTTCGCGCTTGAGATAAATCTTAGCACCACCTAGGTGCTCTGTCAAACTTTCTGCAAAATAGAGCGGTGTTTCGCGACCTGAATAGTCCTTCAAGTAATGGCGAAATTCTGCCAAAAATTCTGGATCATCCTTGTACTTTTCAAATGTCACTTCCAACTCATCCAACAAAGCCTGAATCGGCTCCGGTACAAAACTACCACCAAATTGTCCAAAATAACCTTTAGTTGTCATAAAATTTTTCCTCTTTCAGTATTTATTCGACTTTTTGTTTGCTTTTAGTAGTAGGCAAGGAGCTGCAGATAGAACTCAAGTTCATCAAAGCGACTTAACGCCCTAATAAAAGATAAACAAAATGACGGATAGAAAAAAGCCCACACACAGAAAATACTTCCGTGTGAGGGCGTTGGTAACGCGGTGCCACCTCAATTATAAAGGGACTATCCCTTTACATCTCTGCCTTGTCTAACAACAAGTTGCACTGTAAGGTGTGCGCACCGAATTTTCATTGTTTCAAATTCATTTTTAAAATCAGCCCACTTTCACTACTTCCAACCACCTGTTCACAATCACCACAGGCTCCCTGAAGATCAAAAATAGTTACTTTTCTGATTTGTTGAACTTATTTTAATACTTTGTTTTTTCTTTGTCAAGACTTTTTTACAATTTTTTTGATGAAGCTAGTACTTTTTCAGAAACTGTTTTGAAAGTCTCAATGATATAGTCCACTTCTTCATCGCTTAGTTTAGTATGAAGAGGGAGAGTAATTTCATTTTCAAAGAAGGCATAAGCCTTAGGATAGTTCGCCATATCAAAGCCAAGATTCTTATAAGCTGTCAAGAGCGGAAGTGGTTTGTAGTGGACGTTACTTGCAATTCCTGCTTTGGCTAATTCTTGGATGATGAGGTTGCGCTCTTCTAAACTTGCTCCTTCTACATGGGTGATGTAGAGGTGGCGTGAAGATTCGACAGTTTCAGTCTTGTGTGCCAATGGATAGATACGAGAACCTGCAAAACCACGATCATAACGGTCCACGATGTCCTTACGACGGCCAAGCAAACTTGGGTAACGATCCAATTGTACCAATCCAAGTGATGCCATTATATCTGTCATATTGCACTTGTAGGCTGGTGTGACGATATCGTATTCCCATGAACCCAGTTGCATCTTGGCAAGAGCATCCTTAGTTTGCCCGTGAAGGGAAAGGATTTGGAATTCTTTGTACATCTCTTCGTCATCAATCGCTGGACTTGTTTTCCAAGTCGCACTTCCTCCCTCAGCTGTTGTAAAGTTCTTAACAGCATGGAAAGAGAAGGATGTAAAGTCAGCGATAGAACCAGCTGGTTGTCCTTTATATGTTGATCCCAAAGCATGGGCACTATCAGAAACAATCACGATACGGTTAAAGGCTTTTTGCCACTTGCTTGACGCAGTAAAGAGATCACGTTTTTTCTCCACGACTTGGAACAAACGGTCATAATCGCAAACAATCCCTGCGAGCTCTACTGGGATGATCACCTTAGTTTTCTCAGTGATAGCTTGCTCCAGCAGATCATAGTCCATCTCAAACGTATCTGCTTGGATATCCACCATGACAGGGGTTGCTCCCACGTGCGTGATGACACTACATGAAGCTGTGTAAGTCATAGCTGGAACGATGACTTCATCACCAGGCCCCACTTCCAAAACACGCAAAATCAACTCAAGAGCGGCAGTCGCAGAGTTGAGGCAGACAGTCTTAGGCGTCTGTGTGTATTGAGACAAGCGACGCTCTAGTTCTTTTGTCTTAGGACCTGTTGTAATCCAACCAGAACGAAGAGTATCCGCTACTTCAGCAATTTCTGCTTCCGTAATATCGGGTGGTGAAAATGGAATATTGTAATTTGGCATTGATTTGCTCCTTTTATCTGTACTCATTTTCTCATGACTACTTTATTTTAGCACTTCAAACACGGTTTGAAACATAATTTTGATGTCTCCAAGGAAACTAAATTCTCGGAGATAAGAAAGGTTATAGCGCATCTTTTCAGGAAGGACATGTTCGACATAGGCTTGGTCAACTGACAGGCCTTTTTCGGTCATTTGACTGATAATAGTGTCCTCATCCTTGTAGTGAATGCTGGCTGGAGAGGTAATCCCTGCTGGTAAAAGCAAGGTTGCCATCATTTCAGGGCTATACTGCTCTGTGTAGCGTGGCACTTCAGGTCGTGTACCGACAAAGGACATTTCGCCTTTAAGGACATTCACCAGCTGAGGCAGTTCGTCCAAACGGACACGGCGGATAAAATTGCCAACCTTGGTAATGCGGCTATCGTTAGCAGAAGTCACCAGACTCCCTTTTTTATCCGCATCCGTCACCATGGTACGGAACTTCCAAATCTTGAAAGGTCGATTGTACTGGGTCACGCGCTCTTGCTTGTAAATCACTGGTCCCTTGCTATCCAACTTGATCCAAATGCTCAAGATGAGAAAGATGGGAGAGGCCAGAACCAGTAAGACCAAGGCCAGAACCCAGTCCAAACAACGCTTAAAAATCAGCGAACCCTTCCTTTTAGAGACAAGCTGGTAGTAAGACTCAACCTCGCTTGATTTCATTTCCACGGGCAAGTCTTCCCATTTCAGCATGCTGTTTCTCCTTTGTTTTTATTATACTATTTGTCAACATTTTTCATTATACCACAAAATGGAAAAGGCGGTGAAAGAAATCTGTAATTTGAAGGATTTCCTTCTTATGCTCAATGAAAATCAAAGAGCTAGCCACAGGCTGATCAATGTACAGCTTTGAGATTGCAGATAAAGCTGACATGGTTTTAAGAGATTTTCAAAGAATATTAAGACATGGCCCCTGCCTGCAAGCTATACATCTTGTGGTAGGTTCCACCCAAAGCCAAGAGTTCCTCATGGGTTCCACTCTCGATAATGCGCCCCTTGTCCAATACGTAGATACAGTTGGCATCTTGGATGGTAGAAAGGCGGTGGGCGATGGCAATGGTTGTTCGTCCCTGTCTCATCTTAGCCAGAGAAGCTTGAACCAGACTTTCTGTTTCAGAGTCAATATTGGCTGTCGCTTCATCCAAAATCAGGATTTTAGGCTGACTGGCGACTGTTCTAGCAAAGGCAAGAAGCTGACGCTGTCCAGTTGAAAAACTCAAACCACGCTCGGAAACAGGGGAATCATAGCCCAAAGGAAGTTCCTGAATAAAGGAATCTACATCCACGAAGGCTGCCGCATCCTGGACCTGCTCATCACTAATGTCTTGGTACATGGCGATATTGGACTTAATGGTCCCATGATAGAGGAAGGGTTCCTGCAAGACCAGCCCGATATTTTTTCTCAGTTCTTCCTGACTGTAGTCCCTAATATCCACATCATCCAAGAGAACTCGCCCTGACTGAAATTCATAAAAGCGCATGAGAACATTGATAATAGACGATTTCCCAGAACCTGTATGACCTACAAAAGCAATGGTCTCACCCTTGTTAACAGAGAAAGAAATGTCATCCAGAATCGGATGTTTGCCATCATATGAGAAGCACACATGTTCGAATCGAATATTGCCTTCTTTGACTTTAGCCTGCCCATCTTCTTGATGAGGCTCATAGATCCTCTCGTCGATCAGAGAAAATACACGACCTGCAGACACCATGGAAGTTTGAAGGGTCGAAAAATTTTGCGTCACCTCAATCAAGGGGTCAAAGAGACGATTGATGTACTGGATAAAGGCATACATGGTCCCTGCTGTTATTCCCAGATAAAGGCCACGATAGCCAAAATAGGCCATTAAAACTGCATAGCCTAGAAGTTTCAGCAAACTCATGGCAGGTCTCAAAAAGAGGGCATCCAAGGCTACAGAACGGTTGGCATAGACCAAGTGTTCTTGGTTGATTTCATCAAATTCTGCCTGCAGGCGCCTCTCTTGATTAAAGGCCTGGATTATTCTGATTCCCTCGATGTTCTCTGCCAGCTTACTATTGATATCTGACAAGAGACTTCTGGTTTTCTCGATAATCTTGACGGACTTTTTCCGATAGAGATTGACCAAAAGGAAAATCAAGGGGAGAAAGAGCAAGACTAAAGCTGTCAAACGAAAATCCAATACTAACATGGTATAAAGAGTTGTCAGAAAGATGAAAACTGCTGAGATAAAGCTAGATAAAATCCCCGAAAACATATCACTGATAGTCTCGGTGTCATTTGTCAAACGAGAGACGATGGAGCCTGCTGGCGTCTTGTCAAAGTAAGACATACCCAGTTTTTCCATATTGGCAAAAGCATCCCGACGAATATCTCTAACAATACTGTATGACACCCGTGCAAAGAGAAGATTACCGACATACTGGACCAGAGTTTGTAGGATATAAAGGCCATAATAGACCAGCAAAACGGTTACTGCGAGTTGGTTGAGATTGCTGAGATACTGGTCAATAAAATGGGAAGCCACAAGGGGAATGATACTTTTAATGACCGTCGTCGCTAGGAGAAAACTGAGTGCTAAAAAGGTCAGGAGGCCGTAAGGCTTGAGATAGGACATCAAGCGCTTCAATACAGTCCATTGTTCTTTCTTATTCTGCATCTTCTTCTCCCTTCATTTCCAGCTGCTGAGACTGGTAGGTTTGGGCATACCAGCCATCCAAGGCTAGCAAGTCTTCGTGCCTGCCTCGTTCGATAATTTGACCATTTTGCAGGACTAAAATCAGATCTGCATGGACAACCGCACTGAGGCGATGAGCCGTAATAATGGTTGTCTTGTCCTTTCGCGTCTCCTTAAGGTTGTCGATAATCGCATACTCCGTCTTGGCATCCACAGCCGACAAAGAATCATCCAAAATCAAGATATCAGGGTCTAAAATCATAGCCCGACTCATGGCCAGACGCTGCTTTTGACCACCAGAAAGACTGACTCCCTTTTCACCAATCAGCGTATTAAATCCCTGAGGCATGGCTACAATATCTTGGTAAACTTGGGCTAGCTTAGTAGCTTCCTCGACAGCTGAAAGAGGCAGTTTAGAATTGCCAAAGCGAATATTGTCTAAGATTGAAGTCGCAAAGAGGAACTGGTCCTGAGGGACGTAGCCCATGAGATTGCGAAGGTCTGTCAGACGATAGTCACGAATATCGTGACCGTTTAGATAAATGGCTCCCTTGTCAACATCATACTCACGCAAGAGGAGTTTGATTAAAGACGTTTTTCCAGAGCCTGTCTGACCAACCAAGCCCAATGTTTGCCCTTTTTCCAAACTAAAGTGAACATTTGTCAGTGTTTCCTCATTTTCAAAGGCAAAGCTGTCAATAGCGTACTCCAAACGCCCATTTTCGATACCATCTAAAGGAAACTCAGGGTCTTGTACAGGTGATTTCTGAGACAAAAGTTCCTCAATCCGCTGATAGGAAACCTTCCCTCGCTGAGTAATATTAAAGAGGAAGCCGATGGCCATAAGAGGCCAAACTAGCATATCCAAGTAGCTGATAAAGGTAACTAGATTCCCAACCGTGATTTGCCCTTTCTGAACCATCAAGGAGCCGACCAAAAGCGTTAAAACATAGGATGAACCAACAAATAAGAGAACCATAGGGTCAAAGAGACTATCGTATTTCATGGTTTGGAGGTTCTTTTGGAAGGTCAATTCATTTACTTCCTGAAAAGAGGCCAATTCATTAGACTGATAACCGAAAGACTTGGTCACTTTAATACCTGATACAGACTCCTGTACCTTGTTATTAAGTTCGGAAAAGGCTGCTTGGGATTCACCAAAGGCCTTGTGGGTCTTTCTCCCTAAACGACTGGTGGCATAAGCCATGAAAGGCAGGGGAAGAATGGCAACCAAGGTCATCTGCCACGAAATGCTAAAGAGCATGGTCAGCAAGGTCACTAAAGCTGTGATAGAGGCATCCACCGCTGACATAACCCCTCCCCCTGCGAGACGGGTTAAGGCATTGATATCGTTGGTGGCATGTGCCATCAGGTCCCCCGTCCTATAGGTTTGATAAAAGGCTGGAGACATTTTTGTGAAATGCTCAAATAAGCGAGAGCGCATAATCTGTCCCAAACGGTAGGAAGTCCCAAGGATATACATGCGCCAAACATAGCGTAGATAGTACATACCCAAAGCTGCAAGAAGCAGATAAAGGAGGTTCAAAAGCAAGTCCTGCTGGCTTAATTGCCCCGAAGTGATGGCATCAATGACCCGCCCCATAACCATGGGGGGAATGAGATTGAGGACGGAAACCAAGACCAGGGCCACAATCCCGACTAAATAACGGCGTTTTTCTAACTTGAAAAACCACCAAAGTTTTTGAATAATGGACATAAAATCCCTTTCTGATTGCAAATGGAAACCTGAGGCCAAAACCCCAGGTTTTTCTTATTCATAGGTTACGACTGTAACAGCACCCTTGTCATACTCAGCGATAAAGATGTTGGCTACATTGTCATGCCCTTGCTTGCTGAGATTGTCAAGCAGCCACTCTTCGCTACGGCCAATCGATTCCAAAACATCAACTTGAATCACACCGTCAGTCACAACTGGATACTTAGGATTTTCATCTCCCATTTGGACCACGATGAGTTGGCCATTTTGCTCCTGCACAGCTCGTTTAACTTGCTTCATCTGGAAAATCCCTTGGCTACGAAGTTTGAGGGCTACATCCGACGCAGACAAACCAACTGAACGGCAGGCTTCTGGGTCAATCTTCCCATTTTTGATGAGGAGAGTTGGTTTCCCATCAATCAAGCGTTTGACAAAACGAACATTGTTATTAAGCCACTTGAGGGTCAAGACCAAAATCGTCCACATCATCAAAATCACTGCATACTGGAGAATACTAATTGAACTATTGTAAATCACCCCACCGATGATACCACCAAGAACATAGTTCTGAATTTGGTCTGTCGCAGAGTTAGGTGCTAGGTTTCCCTTTCCTGTCACATTGATAACAAAAACAAGCGAGAAGAGACCCAAGGCCAGTTTGATTAAAATTTCCATATAGTTGAGTGTCATTTGTTTACCTCCACCAATTCAATAGCGTCTGTTTGATGCAATTCTAATTTCTCTAAAAGATACTTGTCTGGTTGGCTCCCGTTCATGGCACGGTAGACATTTGAACCGACCTTGACAAGCGCTCCATCAGTGGCAGCTGAAGTATTGACGTAAACTTCTGATTTATCCACTCCCAAGTCTTTGGAAACGACCTCTATAAAATGAAGGGAGGTTTGAAATTGATTGTTAGAGGCTTGATTGGTCTGGTATTTTGAAATCGTCACCAAAAGCATGGCTACCAAAGTCAAGGCCAAAATCATGACCAATTCCCGAAACTTAGTCCCCTTTTTATCACGATAAGCCTTAAAAGCAAAAAATCCTGTGATAGCTAGGAGCACAATCCCAAAGCCAATCATAATTCCATTTTGCTGACTGATTTGGCTAAGTACATAGTCATATGAGTAAAATTTCATTTATTTTCACTCCTTTTCATAAAATCATTCTTCATTATAAACGAAAGAGGGTGATTTTTCAAACCATACGTTGGGGAAATAGACTTATCAGACCAACTTCTCTAACTAATGACTCAAATACCTGTTTCAAGATTCTAATTTTGATAATTGATAAGAATAGACACTAGGAATTATCACTACAAAGAAAAGTGTCAAGAAGAATACCCAGTAAACATACAGTTGCACAAAGGAATTTAGAAACAATAACAATCCTCCTAATACCCAAATTTTTCCAGCTAATCGATGTGTTTTTCTCCAGTTTTTATCACTCTCCAAGGTCCACGGAAGTCGAATACCGATTATATAATTTCGGTGTGTTTTTGGTAGATAATTTCCAATTACGATCATCACGACTCCCATAAAAATCTGAGCTAGTAGCCCACTCATCATGGAATAACCCAAAGATTCTCCGTATATAGAAATCATTGATAGACAAGATACAAAAGGAATAATCCAGTAAATCAAAACTTGTATTTTTGAACTGATATTGCTAGATTTAGGATCCTTAATCATTATAAATAGAAGCAACCAATGCATCAAAAGCATGAGAGCAGGCAATCCAAAGATAGCAAACACTTTATGATTGTAGCCATCTGCTTGACCCAGTAGATTAAAATGAGTGGGTATCTCCTCTGGTAATTGATTCCAGAAAACACAACCTACAAGGGAAGGTAGTAGGATGAGAATGCTCGTAAATAATACCAATTTCTTATTGATTTTTATCTTCATCAAAATGATCTCCTTTCAGATCTGCTAACCAAACCATTATATCCTCTAAAACCGATGTGTTTAACTCATAATAAATAAAGTTTTTTTCTTTCATTTCATGAATCAAATCCGCTGCTTTCAAAATCGTGAGATGATGTGAAATAGTTGCACTAGTCAACTCGAATTGACTGGCAATTTCTCCTGCAGGTAATCTACCTGTTTTGAGTAAATTCAAAATCTCTCTCCTAACTGGATGAGATAAGGCTTTAAAGCTATTTGCAAAACTCATAATGACTCCTTTCCCTTTGTAATATTAGTAGGGATAGGACTAAGCAAGGTAGAACTGATAGCATTCCTGTCGGTGATGGGCCTAAAATCAAGAGGCTTGAAATTTTTTCTCCTGGTAATTGAAAGAGTAAACCAAGACCTGCAGTTGCATTGATTGCCCCATGAAATAGGGCAGAAGCCCAGATAGAACCTGTCTTTTCCAACAACCAGCTCAACAATATTCCTAGGCTAAAACAAGATAGAAACATAGCAACAACTCCCAAAACGGGATAAGCAAAATAAGTAAGGCCATAATTATATCCTTGCAAATTGATTGGTAAATGCCATAGACTCCAAATGAGAGCAAGTAAGACATGAGTCTGGACTAGTGAAAAGCGTTCTCTTAGCACTGGGTAAAGATAGCCACGCCAACCAATTTCCTCTCCCAATGCAAAGAAACTATTAAGAAAAGGAGCGTAGGTCAAACTAGATAGGATTTGAATCAAAGCCAAGAAAGATAAGGGAATGGCTGATTGAAGGACTCCTTTTTCTTGTAAAATAGCTTGAATAGATTCAAAACCAAGGCTGAAATTACTAGGGAATACAAGAAAATAAAGTCCCGCTCCTAAAAAACTGATGACTGCTGGTAACCAGATAGCTAGTAAGTAAAAGCTCCAGTTCCTCTTGAGATTCACGACTAATTTAGATTTGATTCCACTAGGTTGATTCGTGATTTTCCCTAAAATAAAGACTGCAAGTGCAGGCATCCACATAGCTACAATACTAGCAAGTTGACTCCATGGAGAATTTAGACCAACACCACTTAACCATAGTGCCAACCATATTATCCAAGCAAGGGCATAGGCCAAGACCACAAAAAGAAGGATTGTTCTCTTATTTGACATATATATAACTTCACTTTCTATTTAGATGTTTTTCTAAATAACATTATACACCTTTCTATTCTAAATACAAGAACTATTTAGATTTTTTTCTAAATAGTTTAGGGAATTTTTATTTTCTCAGGATAAAGTCTAAAGAGTGATTTTTCAAACCATACGTTGGGGAAATAGACCTTTTTTTGGTATAATAAAATCTATAATCTGAATGAAAAAGGTAACTTTATGAAACTTATCTCATGGAATATTGATTCCCTCAATGCTGCCCTAACTAGTGACTCAGCTCGTGCCAAATTGTCCCAAGAAGTCCTACAAACCTTGGTCGCTGAAAATGCTGATATTATCGCTATCCAAGAAACCAAGCTTTCTGCCAAAGGGCCTACAAAGAAACACTTGGAAATTTTAGAAGAACTCTTCCCAGGCTACGAAAACACGTGGCGCTCTTCTCAAGAGCCTGCCCGGAAAGGCTATGCTGGTACTATGTTCCTCTATAAGAAAGAACTCACACCCACTGTCACTTTCCCAGAAATCGGTGCCCCTTCTACCATGGACTTGGAAGGCCGCATCATCACCTTGGAATTTGATGAATTTTTCGTGACACAAGTTTACACTCCAAACGCTGGCGATGGTCTCAAACGCTTGGAAGAACGTCAAGTCTGGGATGTCAAATATGCTGAATACTTGGCTGAACTAGACAAAGAAAAACCAGTCCTTGCAACCGGTGACTACAATGTAGCCCACAATGAGATCGACCTTGCAAATCCTGCTAGCAACCGCCGTTCACCAGGATTTACCGACGAGGAGCGTGCTGGATTTACCAACCTTTTGGCAACTGGATTCACGGATACCTTCCGCCACATTCACGGCGATGTTCCCGAACGCTACACTTGGTGGGCACAACGCAGCAAAACTTCTAAAATCAACAATACAGGCTGGAGAATCGACTACTGGCTCACAAGTAACCGCATCGCTGACAAGGTGACCAAGTCTGATATGATCGACTCAGGAGCTCGTCAAGACCATACACCGATTGTCTTGGAGATTGAACTCTAAGGAGAAAACGAATGGACTATCAAGCTGTCATTCCTGAATTTGTAGTATCTGACATCGAAAAATCACGCCACTTCTACTGCGACCTGCTAGGATTCTCTGTCGAATACGATCGTCCAGAGGAGAAATTTCTCTTCCTCTCGCTTGAAGATTGCCAGCTTATGCTAGAAGAAGGAAGCGCAGAAGAATTAGCTCAGCTGACCTATCCTTTCGGGCGCGGTGTCAATATTTCCTTTGGCATTGCAGATGCTCCTCAGCTCCACCAAAAACTGCTGGAAGCTGACTATCCTATCCATCGTCCCCTGACAAAAAGAGAATTTCGAGTTGGCGAACAATATATCTACCCTCATGAATTTGCAGTTCTAGACCCAGATGGCTATTTTTTAAGATTTAGCGAGTAGAACAATAAAGATTGGGAAAAAGTCTTTAAAGTTAGAAAGAGGCATATTGTCAGGTCTTGAAAAATCTTGATAATATGTCTTTTATGATGAAAAAATCTTCTAAATGTTAGTCAATAAGTTAATCCTTGCCCATTTTTATATTTGTTCGTTTTTCAAACCAAAACACTAACAAAACATTTGATTTCTAAAGTTATTTAGTGTAAAATAAAAACATTGGCTCAAGCCTATTTAAAATTTAATATCGTTTTACTTGTTTATGTCGTGAATTGGCACGACGTTTCTACAAGGTGCCGGAACACCTAACAATAAGTAAGTCAGCAGTGAGGTATGGTCGTTTTTGCCATGCCTATTTTGGGGACTTACTTAGAGATTAAGTAGGTCCTTTTTCTATCCGTTTTACTGGATAGAAATCTGAAACAAGCAAATGAATTGGCTTTTAGACTTTAGGAGGTCTTATGAAATTATTAGAAGAGCGCATCCTCAAGGATGGGCATATCTTGGGTGATAGCATCCTCAAAGTGGATTCCTTTTTAACCCACCAAGTTGACTTTAGCCTAATGAGAGAAATCGGTAAGGTTTTTGCGGAAAAATTTGCTGCTGCTGGCATTACTAAGGTTGTGACCATTGAAGCGTCAGGCATCGCTCCAGCCGTTTTTACAGCTGAAGCCTTAAACGTTCCCATGATTTTCGCTAAAAAAGCTAAAAATATCACTATGAACGAAGGAATCTTAACTGCCGAAGTTTACTCCTTTACCAAGCAGGTAACCAGCACCGTTTCTATCGCTGGAAAATTCCTCTCACCAGAGGACAAGGTCTTGATTATCGACGATTTCCTTGCTAATGGCCAAGCTGCCAAAGGCTTGATTCAAATCATCGAACAAGCTGGTGCCACAGTCCAAGCTATCGGTATCGTGATTGAAAAAACCTTCCAAGATGGCCGTGATTTGCTTGAAAAAGCAGGCTACCCTGTTCTATCACTCGCTCGTTTGGATCGTTTTGAAAATGGTCAAGTCGTATTTAAGGAGGCAGATCTCTAATGCAAACTCAAGAAAAACACTCGCAAGCAGCCGTTCTTGGCTTGCAGCACTTACTAGCTATGTACTCAGGATCTATCCTGGTTCCCATCATGATTGCGACAGCCCTTGGCTATTCGGCTGAGCAGTTAACCTACCTGATTTCTACAGATATCTTCATGTGTGGGGTGGCAACCTTCCTCCAACTCCAACTCAACAAACACTTTGGTATTGGGCTACCAGTCGTTCTTGGAGTCGCCTTTCAGTCGGTCGCTCCCTTGATTATGATTGGGCAAAGCCATGGTAGTGGTGCTATGTTTGGTGCCCTTATCGCATCAGGGATTTACGTTGTTCTTGTTTCAGGCATCTTCTCAAAAGTTGCCAATCTCTTCCCATCTATCGTAACAGGATCTGTTATTACCACGATTGGTTTAACCTTGATTCCTGTCGCTATTGGAAATATGGGAAATAACGTTCCAGAACCAACTGGTCAAAGTCTCTTACTTGCAGCTATTACTGTTTTGATTATCCTCTTGATCAACATCTTTACCAAAGGATTTATCAAGTCTATCTCCATTTTGATTGGTCTGGTTGTTGGAACTGCCATTGCTGCTAGCATGGGCTTGGTTGACTTCTCTCCTGTTGCAGCAGCACCACTTGTCCATGTCCCAACTCCACTCTACTTTGGGATGCCAACCTTTGAAATCTCATCGATTGTCATGATGTGTATCATCGCAACAGTGTCTATGGTTGAATCCACTGGTGTTTACCTAGCCTTGTCTGATATCACGAAAGACCCAATCGACAGCACGCGCCTGCGCAACGGTTATCGCGCAGAAGGCTTGGCCGTACTTCTCGGAGGAATCTTTAATACCTTCCCGTACACAGGATTTTCACAAAACGTTGGTTTGGTTAAATTATCAGGTATCAAGACTCGCCTACCAATCTACTATGCGGCTGGTTTCCTGGTTCTCCTTGGACTCCTTCCTAAGTTTGGTGCCCTTGCCCAAATCATTCCAAGCCCTGTCCTCGGTGGTGCTATGCTGGTGATGTTTGGTTTTGTATCGATTCAAGGGATGCAAATCCTCGCTCGTGTTGACTTTGCTAACAATGAACACAACTTCCTTATCGCAGCTGTTTCAATCGCTGCAGGTGTAGGACTAAACAACAGTAATCTCTTTGTCAGCATGCCAACAGCCTTCCAAATGTTCTTCTCAAACGGAATCGTCGTAGCCAGCCTACTCGCCATTGTCCTCAATGCAGTATTAAATCATAAAAAGAAATAAGAAAAAGAGGTGCGAGCCTCTTTTTTAGTTATCTATATTCGTACCTGTCTGTCTTCTGACCTTTGGCCTGTGACAAACATAGTAAAGGTTGCCTTACAGACATTTTTTCCTTCTTGATTCGTGATATCAACATCCACGACACAGGTTGTGCGACCTTGATGGACACATTCTCCTTTTATTGTCAATACATCATCAAGTTTTCCTGCCTTGAGGTAGTTGATAGAGGACTGGAGTGTCACTCCATCAAGCCCCAGCGAGATAACCACCAAACCACTGATCTGGTCACAGAGAGTAAAGAGATAGCCACCATGGGCATTGCCATAGTAGTTGAGCGACGAGTCCACTACTTTGGTCGTCACCACAACGTGACCATCTCTCATTTGTTCAATTTCGTAATTTTCAAAGGCAGATATAGCGTCAAAATGAAAGTCTTTCATCGTTTCCTCCTGATATTTCAAACGACACTATGATACTACTTTTTATAGGACTGTGCAAGGAGAAAGCTCCTAGTCTGGCAAAATTCCTACCTGCTCCACAAAGCGCATAAAGGCTGCCTGTCCTTGTTCTGTCTGCTTGTAGACTCCTGTATCCTCAAGCACACGAGCAAAGATAGCCCCCACAGAGGCCTTGACGATTTCAAGGGCTTTTTCTTTATCTGTTAGGTCTGGATGGTGAGCTTTGAGTTGGTCTGCCCATTCCTGATGATAATCAGCAACTGTATCAGCTTCTCCTACAAGATAGCTAGCGACTTGCTCCACTTCTGCTTTCAGACGAGGTGGTAAAATAGCCAAACCCATGACCTCAATCAAACCGATATTTTCCTTCTTGATATGTTGGACATCCTTGTGAGGATGATAGATGCCATCAGGATGTTCTGCAGAAGTCTGATTGTCCCTCAAGACCAAGTCCAACTCAAACTGTCCATCACGCTTACGTGCTATAGGTGTGATGGTGTGATGCGGTGTCCCGTCTGTTTCTGCCAAAATCTGCACGGCAGGGTCTGAATACTGACGCCATTCCTGCAAAATCTTATCAGCTAAGTTAATCAAATCTTCTTTGGAATCTGAAGTCAAACGCAACACTGACATTGGCCACTTGACAATCCCAGCCTTAACCTGCTCAAAACCAGCAAATCGGAAGGTCTTTTGCAAGGGAGCCAATTCCATCGGAAAGACGTGACGGCCTCCCTGGTAGTGGTCATGAGTGAGAATAGACCCTCCCACAATCGGCAAGTCGGCATTAGATCCAGCAAAATATCCTGGAAACTGCTCTACGATAGCTAGCAGACGTTCAAAACTCTGACGACTAATGGCCATGGGACGATGCTGGCCATCTAAGAAAATACAGTGCTCATTAAAATAAGCATAGGGCGAATACTGGAAGCCCCACTCCTGACCAGCCATTTCAAAGCGGATAATACGGTGATTGCTACGGGCTGGGTGGTTAACTCGACCATGGTAGCCCTCATTCTCTAGACAAAGCTGACACTGAGGATAATTACTAGCTTGCACCAACTTGGCTGCCGCAATCTCTTTGGGATCCTTTTCAGGCTTAGAGAGATTGATGGTAATTTCAAGTTCACCGTAGTCAGACGGAACACGATAAGCGATATTTTTAGCAATGGCCTTGAGTTTGATGTAGTCATTCTTCTGACTGAGTCGGTAAAAATCCTCTATCGCTTGCTCAGGAGAGTGAGCATAGATTTCCCAGAAGTCACGATTGACCTGACTCGGACAAGGGGTCACCAAGTCCATTAGTTCAGCACCAAGGATTTCACGCGCAGCCTGACTATCCTCAATCGTCTCTAATCGAACGGCTTCCTCAACCAGCTGGTCCTTGAGGTCAATCACTTTATCCAGATCCGTCTCAACTTCCAAAACACCATCTCCCACTCGTGCCAAGACACGATTGGTCAGGTAGATTCGATCCATTTCCTCAAATGAACTTTCAGAAATGACATGTGTTACAAATTTATCTACTAAGGTCACTATAGAGCCTCCTTTTGACTAGTCAAGGACGCGAGTGCCACCTGCAACTTCAGCAATATAGAAGCTTGGAGCGTATCCAATTACTTCCTCGTAGTGTTTGCCTACAGCTTCCTTAAAGGCATCAACAGCATCTTTTTGCACCAAAGCAATGGCACAGCCGCCAAAACCAGCCCCTGTCATACGAGCACCGAGAACTCCTTCTTGAGCCCAAGCCGTATGAACTAGGGTATCTAATTCCAAGCCAGTTACTTCATAGTCATGCTCTAGGGAAACGTGTGACGCATTCATCAAACGACCAAATGTTTCCAAATCTCCTGCTTGAAGGGCTGCTTGAGCTTTGAGGGTACGTTGGTTTTCAAGCACAGCATGGCGAGCACGTTTCAAACGATTTTCATCTTTAATCAGATAGCTATATTGGTCAAAGGCCCACTCGTCCAATTCACCCAAGGTCTTAATATCCAAGGCAACTTGCAATTCTTCTACTGCTTTTTCACATTCAGCACGGCGTTCATTATATTTAGAATCCGCCAATTCACGGCATTTGTTAGTGTTCATGATAACAACGACATTGTCCTTCAAATCAAGTGGTACCAAATCATACTCTAAAGTGTTAGTATCTAAGTAAATAGCACGTTGGTCAGCCCCCATACCGATAGCAAACTGGTCCATGATACCAGAATTGACTCCGATAAAGTTATTTTCTGTTTGTTTTCCAATTTTAACCAAATCGAGACGCTCTAATTTTAAATCAAAGAGATGCTCTGCCACGACTCCTGTCAAGAGTTCAAGGGATGCTGAAGAAGACAAGCCAGCACCATTTGGGATATTCCCATAAACATAAAAATCAAAACCTTTGTCAATCACATGTCCAGCTTCTTGCAAGAAATGAAGAACCCCTTTTGGATAATTGGTCCAGTTGTGCTCTTTTTCAAACTTGAGGTCAGCGAGAGGCACTTCGATAATGCCCTTGTCCTCAAAGTTGGCTGAGTAGAAACGCAAGACTTGGTCATCACGTTTGCGAGCAGCCCCATAAGTTCCTAAGGAAATGGCTGCCGGAAATACATGTCCACCATTGTAGTCTGTGTGTTCACCAATCAAGTTGATACGGCCTGGTGAAAAGAAGGTTTGGTCCGCTTCTTGACCAAAAACAGCAAGAAAGTCTTTACGAAGTGCTTCTGCAGTAAGATGTTGTGTCATATGAATTCTCCTTTGACTGTCCGTTAAGTCACCTTAACGTGTAATCGTTTTCTTATATTGTATCTAAGGGATTTCCCAAGGTCAATCCTTTTTACTAAAATTTTACTAAACTATCAGTAAAAAGCAGAAAAATATGATATACTAACCTAATCAAGGAGGATTTATGGCTACTTTAAAAGACATTGCACAGCTAGCCTCTGTCTCTATCGCGACCGTATCCCGCGTCCTCAATCGCGACCAGAGCCTATCTGTTACAGAAGAAACCAGACACCGTATTTTAACCGTTGCTGAAGAGCTGGGCTACACCAAGCACCTCAAGACAGGCGAGTCCCACAAGCCCAAGCAAAAGATTGCCATTATCCAATGGGTCAGCGAACAAGGGGAGCTGGACGACCTCTACTACTACCAGATTCGCCTAGGCATAGAAAAAAGAGCCCAAGAGTTGGACTATGATATCTTGCGCTATTTTAATGACCATCCTTTTACCCTAAGCGAAGAAGTGATTGGGATTCTCTGCATCGGAAAGTTTAGCCGAGCTCAGATTTCTGCCTTTGAAGAATACCAAAAACCTCTTGTCTTTCTAGATAGCGATACCCTCTCGCTGGGACACACCTGCATTATCACAGACTTTTACACTGCCATGAAACAGGTTGTCGATTATTTTCTCAGCCAAGGGATGGACCGCATCGGGATTCTAACAGGCCTTGAAGAAACAACCGACCAAGAAGAAATCATTGAGGATAAGCGACTGGAAAATTTTAGGAACTACAGTCAAACAAAAGGAATCTATCATGATGAAC
Source organism: Streptococcus sp. 5004 (assembly GCF_013276755.1). Lineage (GTDB taxonomy): Bacteria > Bacillota > Bacilli > Lactobacillales > Streptococcaceae > Streptococcus. Next base: position 163,712 of record NZ_VMLP01000008.1, read on the forward strand.
TGGTCTTTCAAGGAAGCTTTACCGCCCAGTCTGGCTATGACTTGATGAAGGAGGCCATTCAGAGCTTAGGAAACCAACTGCCGCCAGCATTTTTCGCAGCTAGCGATAGTTTAGCCATCGGTGCCCTCCGTGCGCTCCAAGAAGCTGGAATCAGCCTGCCAGGCCGCGTCAGTCTTATTTCCTTTAACGATACTAGCCTGACCAAGCAAGTCTATCCTCCCCTCTCCAGCATCACCGTCTATACCGAAGAAATGGGCAGAGCAGGCATGGATATTCTTAATAAGGAAGTACTCCACGGTCGCAAAATCCCCAGCTTGACCATGCTGGGAACCAGACTGACATTGAGAGAGAGTACGAGGAATGATTAGGATTACAAAACTACCTCTAGCAAGGCTGTTTCTCTAATAATCTCTATGATTCCGCTCCAACTCACACTTTTCGCTTATGTGTTTGGTGACTTTCTAGGTCAGCATCAACTTCAATGGTAATATTTTGAAAGCCACAATCTTTGAGGAAAATTCGAATAGATTCTTTACAAGTTTCCATATGCTCCATCTCTTTTAAACAAACATGGACAATGGCATTTTTTTCCAAACCATCCATAGTCCAGAGATTAAGCTGATTGATACTAGCGACATGATCCAATTCTGCTAAATCCGTCTTGATTTTCTGGATATCTACTCCTTCTGGCACTGCATCGAGGAATATCTTGAGCGTTCTCCAAAAACGTGGAAGGGCTTTTGACAGAATAAAGAAGGAAATAGCAAGAGACAAGAGCGGATCCAAGATATACCAATCGGTAAATCGAAGAACAATGGCCATCAGGATGACAGCCACCCAACCCAAGGTATCTTCCAGAAAGTGCAGGCTGAGAATGGATTCGTTCTTGGTTTGTCCTTTGCGAATGACGAGACTCGCTAGCACATTGACAGTAATCGCAATAATTCCTAACCAGAGAATCCCCTCATCATTGACCGGTTGTGGATGAAAGATTTTCGCTATATTTTCCAAAATGACCAAAACGGACCCTGTCATAAGAATCACAGCCGTTACCATAGCCCCTAAAAGGCTAAAACGCTTGTAGCCCAAAGTATAGTGGCTGTCTTCTTCACGATTGGAGATACTTTCCAAAAAGGCTGAGATCCCAATAGCAATCGCATCTCCCAAGTCATGCACCGAGTCAGCAAGAACTGCACTGGAACCAAACACTCCACCAGCGATAAACTCGACAATGGCATAAGTCAAATTTAAGAAAAAAGCTAGCCAAACAGGATATTTTGCCTTCATATTTCTCATTCCTTTGTTATAATAGATTTATGAACATCTTGTTCATTATCATTATCCACTAAAACTCAAAGAAAGGATAGAAGCAAAAGGTCAGCTTTATTCAGTTCTGAACAATTTGCCTCAAGTGTCCATATGACTAACATTGACCGCCGTATCAGTAAAACAAAAAAAGCCATCTATCAAGCTTTTCTACAACTTTTGAATGCTAAGGGCTACGAGACCACTACTGTTCAGGATATCATTGATCTTGCAGATGTGGGACGCTCCACCTTTTACTGTCACTATGAGAGTAAGGAGCTGCTTCTGGACGAGCTCTGCCGCTACCTCTTCCATCACCTCTTTGAAAGAGAAAAATCCATTTCAACTAAGGTTTATCTCGCCCATCTCTTTCTTCATTTTCAGAAAAACCAAGACCATATCACCAGTTTACTATTCTCTAAGAATGACTACTTCCTCCGCCAACTCCAGAGAGAGTTGGAACACCACGTCTACCCCATGCTGGTTGACGATTTGAAAGAAGCACACCCAAGTCTGCCTGCTTCTTATCTCCAACACTTGGTCGTGACCAACTTTATCGAAACATTGACCTGGTGGCTCAAAAAAGGGCAAGACTTCACAAATCAGGAAGTTGTCCAGTTTTATCTAGACCTTTTCATTTCTAAAGACTAATACTCAATGAAAATCAAAGAGCAAACTAGGAAGCTAGCCGCAGGCTGTACTTGAGTACGGCAAGGTGAAGCTGACGTGGTTTGAATTTGATTTTCGAAGAGTATAAATACAGACTAGAGCTCAGTCGCCTTATACCCTGGCTACTGAGTTTTTATTTTTTCAATAATCAAAAAGCCCAGACGACATTGTCTGAGCTTTCTTCTATATAGTCGTTTAACCAAGTTGAGTTTAGCTTTTCAAGCTATTTCTTCAACAAACCTTGTTCTTGTAGAAACTCTTTGGCTACTTGTTCTGCTGACTTGCCTTCAACACCGACTTGATAGTTAAGCTGGCTCATCTGGCTTTCTGTAATCTTACCAGCCAATTTATTAAGAACTCTTTCCAACTCTGGATGTTTCTTGAGAAGAGCTTCTTTCATGAGTGGAGCCCCTTGATAAGGTGGGAAGAGTTGCTTGTCATCTTCCAAGATCTGTAAATCATAACGCGCCAATTCCGCATCAGTCGAATAGGCGTCCGTGATTTGAATATCACCTGACTGAATAGCCTGATAGCGAAGGGCTGGTTCCATCGTAGCTACATTGAGATTGAGACCATACATTGATTGCAAGCCCTTATTGCCATCTTCACGGTCATTAAACTCAAGTGTAAAGCCTGCCTTCAACTGCCCTTCCACTTTTTTCAAGTCCGAAATGGTCTTCAAGCCATATTCTTGAGCAATCTTTTTCGGAACAGCTACAGCATAGGTATTTTGATAAGACATAGGTTTGAGATAGGATAGATGATCCTGTTTGGCAATGCCATCACGTGCTACCTGATAAACCTGATCTGGCTCGTGACCCACTTTAGGTGATGGCTGAAGTAAACTTTCAGTCACCGTTCCTGTAAATTCAGGATAGATGTCAATATCGCCTTTTTTCAAAGCTTCATAAAGAAAGCTTGTTTTCCCAAAATTTGGTTTTACAGTCGCAGTCATGCTGGTATTTTCTTCAATAAGGAGTTTATACATATTGGCCAAAATTTCTGGTTCTGGACCCAATTTCCCAGCAATGACCAAGTTTTCTTTCTCTTTTTGAGCCAAGAGAGCTGGACTATAAGACAAACCAAGCAATAAGGTCACCAAGGCAAAACCTGAGAAAATCGTCCGCAATTTTGCTTTTTCCATCACTTTTAGTAGGAAGTTAAAGGCAATGGCAAGCACTGCAGAAGAAAGGGCCCCAATCAAAATCAGACTGGCATTATTACGGTCAATTCCCAAAAGAATAAAGGAACCCAGCCCCCCTGCACCAATCAAGGCCGCCAAGGTTGCTGTACCGATAACCAATACTGCTGCTGTCCGAATCCCAGACATGATAACAGGCATGGCAAGTGGAATTTCAAACTTCTTGAGACGTTCCCATCTAGTCATCCCAAAGGCAATCCCAGCCTCTTGCAGACTCGGATCAATTCCCTTGAGTCCAGTGATGGTATTTTGCAAAATAGGGAAAATCGCATAAATCACTAGAGCTGTCAAAGCCGGCAAGGTTCCAATTCCCATCAAGGGAATAAAGAGCCCTAACAAGGCCAAAGACGGGATGGTCTGGAAAATCCCTGCAATCTGCAAAACCCAGTCAGCCAACTTCTCATGATAGCGAAGATATACAGCTAAGGGAATCGCAATAAAAATAGCTAGTAACAGGGTCAAAAGTGACAACTGCAAATGTTGGGATAGAGCTGTCAACCAATCACTAAAACGATCCTGAAAAGTTGCAATTAAATTAGTCATGAACACTACCTCCAAACAAGTCTGCTACAAAGTCTGTTGCAGGGGCTTTTAAAATCGTCTCGGGATTCGCCACCTGACGAATCTCTCCATCCTGCAAGACAGCAATACGGTCCGCCAATTTCAAGGCTTCATCCGTATCATGGGTCACAAAAATCGTTGTCATCCCAAACTCTTTATGCAATTCTTTCGTCAGAACCTGCAACTGCTTTCTCGAAATCGCATCCAAGGCTGAAAAAGGTTCATCCATAAGCAAAATCTTAGGCTGACCAATCATGGCACGAACAATACCAACCCGTTGCTGTTCTCCACCAGATAGTTCACTAGGAAGTCGATGCCCATACTCAGCTACCGGTAAACCAACCTTAGCCAAAAGCTCTTCTGTTTTCTTCGCAATTTCTTCTTTAGTCCAACCCTTCATCTCAGGAATCAGGGCAATATTTTCTGCAACCGTTAGATTGGGAAACAGAGCAATGGCCTGTAAAACATAACCAGTAGAAAGACGAAGTTCACGCTCATCATAGTCTTTGATGCGCTTGCCATCCATATAAATATTTCCATCAGTCGGCTCCAAAAGACGGTTAATCATCTTAATCATGGTCGTCTTACCTGATCCAGAAGGTCCAACTAAAACCATAAACTCCCCATTCTTAATCCGTAAATTAACATCTCTCAAAACATCTTTTTCTGTGTAGCGCAAGGCTACATTTTTGTATTCAATCATTCTTTGTCCTCAATTTAAAACTTTCCTCGGTTGGTCAAATCTTCAACCTTTGGCATAATTTCCTTATTATCCCAATGCTCCACAATTTTCCCATTTTCTAGACGGAAGATATCGTACTGGGCATAAGCAAGGCCATCAATCTGAGTTTGACCATAACTAACCACATAGTTTCCTTTTCCTAATAGTTGGAAAATAAAGTCGAAAGTGACACCAGGTTCAGCCACATAGTTTTTATAAGCGACACTTCCTTGTCCAATCTCATGATTATGCTGAATCAAATCATCTGCCACATAATCACTCCACTGCTCCAGTTCCCCATTTTGGAAAATTTCTGTCAAGAAACGGCGAACCAACTTTTTATTTTCTGCTGTTTTGTCTAAATCCTTGATTTCAAAATCTCCAAAAATTTGATCTAATTGACCATTTTCAGGTGTTCGATAGTAGTCAATAACGTCCCAATGCTCCACGATACGTCCATTCTCATCTGCACGGAAAGTATCTGTCGTTACCCATTGAGCTTCCCCACCATTCAGATATTGATGAACATGAACAAAGACCAGATCGCCATCCTCAATAGTGCGGACAATCTTCATCTGACGTTCTGGATGACGCTCGAAGAAATTTGCAAAGAAGGCCGCAAACCCTTCTTTTCCGTCAGGCACACCTGTCGAGTGTTGGATATAAGTATCCCCTACAGACTGGGCTTGAGCCTCAGCAACTCGTCCGTCTTGAATGGCATGAATGTATAGGTTGTGAGCATTTTTCACTTGTTGTGACATGATTTAAACCTCATTTTCCTTCTCTTTCAGATTATCCAAAATTCTTTCTTGAAAGGCTTCAAACTGCCTAATTTCTTCCTCTGAAAATCCTTTGTAAAAGATCGTATCCAATTTCTGACTGACACGATGTCCCACTTCTTTCTGGGACTGCCCCAAATCTGTTAAAACTAAATACTTCTTACGCTTGTCTTCTCCACATGGACTAACAGTTACAAGATTTTGTTCCTCAAGCTTTTTTATCATAGTCGTCAGCGTATTATTAGCAAGACCAGTCGCAAGCGCAATATCTGTCGCAGTTGCGCAGCCAGTTTCACTATTCCATAAAACCGCTAAAATCTTACCCTGTTCACTACGATAAAGAGCTTCAGGATCTTGGCTCAGTAACTTTTGAAAAATCCGCCCATTCAACAAACGAATATGATGGGCTAGCAAATGACTATCTTTCATAACACCTCCAATTTATTTCGATATCGAAAAGAATAAAACAATTATAACACTCATCGTTCCAACTGTCAACTATTTCGATTTGGAAATAATTTTTCCCAGTAAAAAAACCTCCTACCCAAGGTAGAAGATTTTAATCTTATAAACTTAATCCGTCATGTCCGATACCAACGTTCGATGCTCCAATGGAACACTGCACATAACTAGCAAGAAAATGAAACCTGACTGAATCCAGAAGAGGGCCAAGTCAAAGATTCCGTGTACAGCAACCACTGTAAGGAAAGACAGATAAAGACCGATAATCGGGCGTTTCCCCGACTCCTGACTCATATCCATCATCAAGCGAACAGGAGCAACAGAAGACAAAACTAATAAAATAGTCCCCACAATTCCGTAACTCAGAATCGTATCGATATATAGACTGTGAGCATGTTCATGATAAGGAGCATTTATCCGAGGATAAGAGTGCATATAGGTCAATGGCCCCTCACCCCAGAAAGGATTTTGCTTAAATAAGGCCATCCCAGCATCCCAGATAGAAATGCGTTCTTCCATAGAAGAGTCTAAAGTCCCCATCCGAACTCCTAGATCACTGGAAAAGAGGAAACTCAAGCCAATCGCAAAGACCCCAATACTAAGCCAAAAGGCCTTCCAGTTTTTAATGGTCGTAAAGAGATAAATAATGGCTCCAGCGATAATAGCAGGAAATGCAGTTCGATTTTGCGTAAAGTTCAAACCAAAGAGATTCACAAAGCCTGCAAACACACAGAATACTTTCAACCAATTCAACTTGGTCGTTGTAAACAGATAGAAGGCAATCATGATACAGAAACAACAAATAATTCCATAATAATTAGGATTAAAGAAGGTCACTTCTGCACGATTCTGATGCCACACCTGCATATTGGGTGAAAGAAAAGCATAGTTAAATTTCTTCACAATTTGGAAATGTTCTAAACTCGCAAAAGCAGCTGACAAGACGCTACCAAACAAGACGAGCTGCAAAATCAATCGAAAGAATTTATGTGATAAAATCGACTGATAGTGCAAAAAGAAAACAGTAAATAGAAAAATTCCTACTGAAGCCACAACTCCCATCCAATTTTGTGCAAAAACGGATATAACAGTACTATAGCCAAGAAAAAGAAGCAGCATCGGATGCTCCCCCATTTTCTGAAGAATACTTTTCATGTCTCCTGTAAAAATCAAACTGATAATATATAAACAGAATACAACTACAAAAAGATAAAAGGGTAAAAAGATACTCAGGATAATTCCCAATAAAATCAGCTCTTTACTAGACAACCCTCTCAGCTTTTCAATAAAGCCTATTGATTTCAAAATGAATCCTTTCTCTCCAAATCAGTTGATTCAGATAATAGTAAGCTATCCTATATTGTACCACTTTTTTAGCAATTTGAAAACAAAGGAAACGTTTTCCAAAATAAAAATCCTATTTTATCAACCATATCAAGGCTTCAAAATGTTACTTTAATTCCGTTCTCAATTACCCGATAAGTCTGATTTTGCAAATCAATTTCTGCTACTGCTGTTACGGACTTATCTTTATTTTGACGTTTGATTACAATGCTGTGGGCTGTTGGTGTTTCAACGTCAATAGTTCCTTCTAAATCAAATGCTTCTGAACGATTACGGAAAGAAAATAGATTGAGAAGTGCCTTCACCACAGGACGTTGGACTTCTTCTGCTATTTCCTCATTGCTATAGTAATGACGATTAATATTTCGACCTTCTTTAGTTTCTTCTAATAATTTCAAGTCATTCTTGCCTGCTAATAGACCTACATAGTAAACTTGAGGAATACCTGGAGCAAAAGCTTGAATTAGACGAGCGAGAAAATACTTAACATCATCATCTCCAAGCGCAGAATAATAGGTTGAATTGATTTGGTAGATATCTAAATTATTATACTCGGCACTGGAGTACTTACGTTTGACATTAGCTCCAACCTTATAGAGTTCATTTGAAGCATAATCAATCTCCTCATCGGTCAGGATATCCTTGACATCTACTACTCCAATCCCATCATGGGTATCTAGCGTCGTAAATTGCTTCATCGGGCTCATCTTCAACCACTTAGCCAAACGCTCTGTTCTGGAACTGTAAAGAGTATAAAGTGTCACCATTGGAAGAGCAAAATCATAAACATAGTAATCATGGTCTGCTATTTTAAACTGAATCGAATAGTGTTCATGAATCTCAGGTAAAAGCTCTGTCCCATACTCAGCAGCGATATCTCGAACTTTGTCCAATAAATCCCAAATATCTGGTTCTACAAAGAAATCATTAGTATCCAATTTCTTCACTGCATAAGCAAAGGCATCTAGACGAATCAAATCACATCAATTACTTGCCAAGTGCTGAATGGTCTTACGGATAAATTCCATCGTTACTTCTTTGCTCACATCAAGATCAATCTGCTCCTCACCAAAGGTATTCCACAAATGTTCCACTGAACCATCTTCAAACACAATCTCTTGCTTTGGTGCACGATCCTTACGCTTGTAAATTAAATCTACATCAGACTGTGTTGGACGGTTTTCTGGCCAAAACTTATCCCAGTTTAAAAAGAGATCTTTAAATTCACTGGCTTCATGTTTTTCTTGATAGTCCTTATAATACTTAGATTGACGAGAAATATGGTTAATCATAAAGTCAAACATAAGATAATACTTCTCACCTAAACGCTTAACATCCTCCCAATCACCAAAAGCTGAGTCCACTTCGTCGTAGTCAACTGGCGCAAATCCACGATCACCTGTTGATGGGAAAAATGGTAGAAGGTGAACTCCCCCAATAGCATCTCCAAAATGCTCTTCCAAATTCTCATATAAGTCTTTAAGATTATTTCCCAGACTATCTGAATAGGTAATCAACATGGTTTTATTCTGAATTGGCATCATTACTCTCCTTTTTCTAATTGAAGCCAAGTCTTATATGACCTGGCTTCGTAAATCAAATTCATTTTAAATCTCTGTTTATCATCAAACTCGTATTAATATAGACTGTGATAAACTAAGTACTACTTTATTTTTTTCTTGAATTGTCAATAAGCTGAATCGTCCCTTCGTATACGGAATTGAACACGGGACTAATTTCTTAGGAAAAAAGATAAATCTTCTTGTGTGCAAGCACACTACGTCAATTTCCTATTTTTCTACAGAAATTTTCAGCAAGCTGAATCGTCCCTTTGTATCTTATTTCACTGCTCCGTTGCTCATTCCTGAAATAATATGTTTTTGGAAGATGAGGTAGACGACAGTAATTGTTACAATTCCCACAATATAGGATGCAAAACTTGGCCCATAGTCATTAAAATACTGACCTTGGTAGTTGTACTGGAAGAGAGGCAAAGTCCACAGCTTGGAATCCTTATTCAAAATCAACAATGGCAACATGAAGTCATTCCAGAACCAAAGGGCATTGATGATCATGGTTGTCGCATGCATGGGTTTCATCATTGGGAAGATAATTCGACGGTAAGTTGTAAATCGATCAGCCCCATCGATTTCCGCAGCTTCATCTAAACTATCTGGTACACTGATTTTAATATAACCGACATACAAGAAGAGGGTCTGTGGAATTGCATAAGTTAGATAAAGTAGTACCAACCCCCACATATTTGCCAGGCCGAGTTTGCTCATCATAACTGTGATAGGAATCATAATCACCTGAAATGGAACAAATATCCCTAAGATCAAGAGCGAATACATAATTGCAAAGGCTTTTTTCTTGGACATATTTCGAGCAATGGAATAGGCTGCAGCTGGTATAAAGAAGGCTACTACAATCAATGATAATACCGTAATAACAGCTGAATTCCAGAAATAACCTCCAATCCCATCCGAAACCAATCGTTCATAATTGCTTAATGTAAAAGGATTGGGCAAACTAAAGAAATGATTCATGATATCCTTGGTTGTCTTGAAGGAACTAAAAACCGTTACCAACAAAGGAACAAGTATAAGAATACCACCTACTATCAAGAGGACATACTTCCAAAACTGATTCAATTTTTCTTCTTTTTTCATGTGTAAGACTCCCCTATTAGATTTCAAATTTCTTTGATAGTTTGATTTGGATCAGAGAAACAATTCCAATAATTAAGAATAAAATCAAGGCAATTGCATTCGCATATCCATATTGATTACTCTTGAAGGCATAGTTATAGACTAAAAGACCAAGAGACGTTGTAGCATTATTAGGACCACCACTCGTCAAAGCAAAAATTTGGTCAAAGGCAGTCAAACCGGACTTAAGAGCTAGGATAAAAACCATAGAAATCGTTGGCAACAAATATGGTAATTCAATTTTCCAAAAAGTTTGTTTGCTTGTTGCACCATCAATTGATGCCGCCTCCAAAATATCAGATGGAATACTCTGAAGACCAGCAAGAAAGAGAATAATTGGCATTGCTACTCCTTGCCATAGAAGAACAAAAATAGTTGCCACTACCGCTCCGATTGGTGTTCCTAATAGACTTTCTTGTAAAAAACTAATCCCTAAAATTTTTCCAATCGTTGGAAGACCATAGTTGAAGAATTGTTTAAAAATCAAGGAAACTGTCAAACCAGACAAAACCGCTGGGAAAAAGAACCATGCTCTAAAGAAGGTTTGCCCTTTCATCTTAGAATTCAAGGCTCGAGCCACAACCATCCCAATTGTAATCTCTCCAATAATCAATGCCAGGGTTAAAATCAAAGTAAAAGCTATGGCTGTGAAGAATTTCCCATCAATCATCAGCAATTTGTAGTTATTCAGACCAACAAATTTATAATTATAGGTCAATCCAGTCCAGTTAGTCAAACTATAGAAAGCACCTTGTACCATCGGAAAGTAAAAGAAGATAGCTTGTAATGCAAGCGGGATGAGCAAAAAAGTCCAACCCCAGTATTTATTTAAAATTTTTCGAATAGCCATATCATCTTAACTCCTATTCTAGTCCAAATCTGCCTTCATTGGATTAAAGAAAGCATTGAGATTGTTTGCCATATTTTTCAGATTTTTATCCATCAAGTAACCTGCACTTAGATTGAAAAAATCTTCTTCAGAATTCCAGTATTGGCCCAACCAAACATAATGTTTATCCGTAAATGCTAGTTTAGAAATCTCTGCAAGTGCTGAATCTTCTTTTTCCTGTACACCTTTTATAGCAACTGGTGATCCATCCACATCATAATATGCTTGCATAGCTTTTGGACTAGTCATATAGCTGATAAATTCTTCGGTTTCTTTAGGATGTTTGGTAGTAGCTGAAGTTGATAATGCCATGTCCCCTGCACCAACAGTGACTTCTTTTCCTACTTCTTCTCCTGGGAAGGCAAACATCCCCACATCAAATTTTGGATCCTGTTGATTAATTGCCGCTAATGCCCATGATCCTTGCGGCATCATCAAGGCTTTTTCATTCGAGAATGCTACCACCGCATCATTATAAGAGGCACCACGCCATCCATCTTGAGCATTATCCGCCAACAAATCTAGTCGTTCTGCATCTGCTTTTAAAATAGCATCATCTGCAGAAATAGCATTTGGTTTTGAAAAGCGAAGATAGTTATTAGCTGCGTCTCCACTGCCTGTAATGGTAATGAGAGAAAGTTGGTGATAACCGTTTAATGTCCATCCTTCATTGCCTGCAACTGCAAACGGAGAATTCCCACTATCTTTTATCTTTTTAACAATCTCTTGAAACTCTTTAAAAGTCTTCGGTTCCTCAAGTCCTAATTCTTTAAACTTTGTTTTATTGTAATAAATTCCATAAAGGTTAGCAGTTAAAGGCACACTATAAATCTTGTTATTGATTGCATACTTTTCTGCATAGTCATTCTTAATATTCTCAAGATAAGATTTCCCTGTCATATCTGCAAAGTAACCTGCTTTTGCCCACTCCTGAAAATCCATATTTTGAGGATAGATATTAACAATATCTGGAACATCTCCTGATAAAATCCGAGTCTTCAGAACAATACCAGCTGCCGGAACAGTCGTCAGTTTTACATCAATAGTAGGATGATCCTTTTCAAAATTATCTACAATTTTTTGCAAAGTATCCGCCATTTCGGTCTTCTGGTTAAAAAATTCAATCGTTACCTTTCCATCAGTCGATTGATTATTCTGACCACAAGCTGCTAGACCTAGTAAACTAGCCCCAGCGACTAAAAGAAAACCTGCTTTCTTATACCATTTCATTGGAAAGCCTCCTTTATAAATTTATACACCTTTATTATAGTCTTCTAAAAATATACTGTCTACTCAAAAAATCTCCTTGGGATAAGATAACAGTTAAGCCTGCATACATGAGTTCTGCACCTGAGTAAACTTCTCCATTTTCCTGTAATTCATACAGTCCCTCTTCATCCAAATCTTTTAACTTTAAAGTTGTTTCCATGGTCTCTACAACTGACAAAACGCGAACGTAGGTTACAATCGTTTGATTTTTGTAATTAAATTGTACAGCTGCTTCATTGGATGCAGACTCGGGATTGATTAACCTATACTGTTGTCCTAACTGAACTACTGGTCGTAATTCTTTATACAAGTTCACCTGATTAGCAATCTCAGCTTTCTCTTCATCTGATAAACTTGTCAAATCAAGCTCATATCCCAAATTTCCCATCATTGCTACATGACCACGTGTTTCTAATGGTGTCGTTCGCCCCATCTGATGATTCGGTACTGCTGACACATGAGCCCCCATAGAAATGGTTGGATAGAGATAAGATGAACCGTATTGAATTGGTAAACGTGCAATAGCATCAGTATTATCACTAGTCCAGACTTGTGGGAAATAGCGCATCATACCCAGATCATTTCGTCCACCACCACCAGAGCAGGACTCAAAGAGAATATGGCTGTGCTTCTCTGTCAGATAAGAAACGAGTTCGTAAAGCCCCAACATGTACTGATGAGATTGCATCTTTGTCTCTAGATAAGTAAAGCCATTTCCTAGGTTGGTCATATTACGATTCATATCCCATTTAATATAATCAATCTCATGATAAGATAGGAGTTGATCTAAGACATTTTTCAAGTATTCTACTACCTGAGGATTGGCAAGATTAAGTACTAATTGATTCCGAGAATAAGTATGCTCATATCCTGGAACCTGAATAGCCCAGTCAGGATGTTTACGATACAAATCACTATCTACAGAAATCATTTCCGGTTCTAACCAAAGTCCAAACTGTAGACCTCTTTCATGGATAGCTGAAATCAGACTTTCTAGGCTACCACCCAGTTTTTTCTCATTAACAATCCAATCACCTAAAGCACGATTATCATCAAAGCGATTGCCAAACCATCCATCATCCAATACAAAAAGTTCAATACCAACTTTCTTAGCTTCATCAGCCAGCTCTAACAGTTTTTCTCTCTGAAAGTCAAAGTAGGTTGCTTCCCAGTTATTGATTAGAATTGGACGTTCTTTTTTAGAAAATTTACTTGGCAGAATATGCTTCAGTACAAAATTTTGACTTTCATGGCTAATACCAGTTAATCCCTTATCTGAATAGGTCACTAAAGCTACTGGTGTTTCAAAGTATTCCTCAGGGTCTAACTTCCAAGAAAAGTTTTCCGAATTAATCCCAATCGCCAGTCGAACTTCATTCAATTGATTCCTTTGAACAAAAGCTTCAAAGTTTCCACTATACATTAGTTGAATAGCAAGTGCATTCCCAGCATCCTCTGTGACTCCTTGATCACATAGTAGAAGAGCTGGTGTTTGAGCATGACCAGAAGCACCGCGGTTCGAACTAATCGAAAAGATTCCTTGTTCTACCTGTTGACGTCTGACAGTCTTTTCGCGAGCATAAGCACCCTGAAGAGTTACGATTTCGTAAGCTGCAGCTGGCAAATCAGCCATAAAAGAAAAATCTTTATGGATGACAACTTCCTGATTACTATTATTCTCTAATTTACTGTAGCTAGCAATTGTCGCATCATTATCAAAAGCAGTATAATACAAAGTCAGGCTAAGTTGAGCCTTAGAATCTTCTAACATCAAAGCAAGGGTCTCTGTATCGTCCATGCTATGCGGAGAAGGTAATCCCTGTGGACCATTCTGACCTTTTAAAATCTTTGCTTCTACAAATCGAAAGTCTGTTACTTCAGTTACACTATGCTGAACCTGTATAGTTGGTTTCCTAAAATCTCCTAAGCCATGTTGTCCGAAAATCTGACGCTGAGTATCTAAACTAAAGGTTCTATTATTAGCCGTTGGATTCCCTGAAAAGGCATGGTCTCGTTCATAAACACTATTGCAACCTTTATAGTTCTTAATAGTCTTTCCTAAATGTTTCAAAAGTAAGTAGCCATTTCGATTTTCAATAATCAAACTTAAATTTTTACTCTCAACATAAAATAGATTATTCTCTAGCCTAACTCCCATTTACTTCACCTCATCACTTTATTGATTCTATTTTATCATCTGAAATCGCTTTCCAAAATAGAAAAATGTCTCAAGAATATGGTAAAATGTTAGGTAGGAGGTAGCACATGCTAGTTTTTTCAGAATACCAGACTGGAACAATTGACCTTTCCTTAAGCTTTTATGGATATGAGGAATGCACACCAAATTACTCTTTTGGTCCAGCCATTCGTGATACATACGTTCTACATTACATTACTAAAGGACAAGGAAAATTTCATTACAAGGGTAAAATTGTTGATTTAAAAGAAGGAGATTTCTTTCTATTAAAACCATAGGAACTAACCTTTTATCAAGCAGATAGTAAAGAACCTTGGGCCTACTACTGGTTGGGAATCACTGGAGGGAAAGCTCCTGATTATTTTGCTCTTTCTCAAATTTCTGACCAATCCTATCTCATCCAATCTGAAACTTGTCATACCCAGTCTACTGCAAAACTCATCTCAGACATTGTCCGCTTCGCTCAGATTACAAAATCAAATGAATTAGCTCAACTCCATATCATGGGACAGCTCCATGAACTGATGTTTCATCTGGGAACTATTGCTCCCAATCAGAAAAAAAATAATATTTCATCAACCCACCAACTCTATCTTGAATGCAAAAGATTAATTGATAGCCACTATCCTCAATCACTTACAATCCAAGATTTAGCAAAAGAACTATCCGTTCACAGGAGCTACTTATCAAGTGTATTCAAAGAATTTAATACCTTATCACCTAAAGAATACCTACTCTACGTTCGAATGCACCGAGCTAAACAACTTCTCGAAAATACCCAAGAGTCCATCAAGGTAATTGCATACTCGGTAGGTTTTTCAGATCCACTACATTTTTCTAAAGCCTATAAACAATACTTTAATCAGACTCCAAGTCATACAAGAAAAGAATACTCTCAATACCAACTAGTGAGAAAGGAAACACTATGAAATCCTACCAAGCTGTCTATCAGATTCTAGCTAAAGAAACCGACTATATAAGCGGAGAAAAAATTGCAGAAGAACTATCACTGACCCGAACATCAATTTGGAAAGCCATCAAGCGGTTAGAACAAGAAGGCATTGAAATTGATAGTATCAAAAACAAAGGCTATAAACTGGTGAATGGAGACCTTATTCTTCCAGAACTTCTAGAAGAAAATCTTCCAATTAAAGTCAGCTTTAAACCCGAAACAAAATCAACACAACTAGATGCAAAAGAAGCAATTGATTTAGGAAATGAAGCAAACACCCTCTATATAGCTTCCTATCAAACAGCAGGCCGAGGTCGATTTCAACGTTCTTTCTACTCACCACAAGGTGGCATTTATATGACACTCCATCTTAAACCAAATCTCCCCTATGACCAATTACCATCCTACACACTACTTGTAGCAGGAGCTATCTACAAAGCCATTAAGAACCTAACATTAATAGATGTCGACATAAAATGGGTCAATGATATCTACCTAAACAATCATAAAATTGGAGGAATTCTCACTGAAGCAATGACCTCTGTAGAAACAGGCTTAGTCACAGATATCATTATTGGAGTAGGAATCAACTTTACTATTAATGACTTCCCACAAGAGTTAAAAGAAAAAGCTGCTAGCTTATTTAAAACTACAGCTCCAATAACAAGGAATGAATTAATCATAGAAATCTGGCGTGCTTTCTTCGAAACACCAGCAGATGAGTTATTATACCTATATAAAAAACAGTCATTCGTTCTAGGAAAAGAAGTTACTTTCACACTAGATCAAAAAGACTACAAGGGACTTGCTAAAGACATCTCTGAAAGTGGTAAACTTTTAGTTCAATGTGATAACGGAAAAGAAATCTGGCTCAATAGCGGAGAAATTTCACTCAAGGGTTGGAAGTGAAATAACACAATTATAATATAAACGATATAAAAATAACTTCAGATTAGTAATGCAATTAAGTTTTACAGATTTGAAGTTTTATTGTCTCTAAAAGTAAAAAAGAGAGTTACAAACTCTCATTAAAACGGAGAATAAGGGATTCGAACCCTTGCGCCAGTTACCCGACCTAACGATTTAGCAAACCGTCCTCTTCAGCCTCTTGAGTAATTCTCCAATTAATGGGCACGAGTGGACTCGAACCACCGACCTCACGCTTATCAGGCGTGCGCTCTAACCACCTGAGCTACGCGCCCAAGTTAAAAACTTGGTAATTTGAACAAAGTTCAAAGCGGGTGACGAGAATCGAACTCGCGACAACAGCTTGGAAGGCTGTAGTTTTACCACTAAACTACACCCGCATACATACTATAAGTAAAAATGGCGCGAGACGGAATCGAACCGCCGACACATGGAGCTTCAATCCATTGCTCTACCAACTGAGCTACCGAGCCTTATTGCGGGAGCAGGATTTGAACCTACGACCTTCGGGTTATGAGCCCGACGAGCTACCGAGCTGCTCCATCCCGCGTTAATATAAAAGGAGGATGTGGGATTCGAACCCACGCACGCTTTTACACGCCTGACGGTTTTCAAGACCGTTCCCTTCAGCCGGACTTGGGTAATCCTCCAATATTCAAATGGACCTTGTAGGACTTGAACCTACGACCACTCGGTTATGAGCCGAGAGCTCTAACCAGCTGAGCTAAAGGTCCGACAAGATCATTATAGCGGCGAAGGGGATCGAACCCCCGACCTCCCGGGTATGAACCGGACGCTCTAGCCAGCTGAGCTACACCGCCATGTATCGGGAAGACAGGA